>JAJDES010000026.1 GCA_029259675.1 Planctomycetota bacterium | reverse complement strand
CGATGGGCGTGCTCGGGCAGTATCATCCCCGGCGTGACTTGCGAGCGTCAGGGCCGGCGAGCAAAGCTCCCCGGGTGAACTTGCACGCGCGTGGGGAGGCCGCAGCGAGTTGCTTGGGAGCAAGCCGCGCGGGGCGTCCGTTTCGGGTCTGCGAGGATTGAGCATGGTTAATCGACGACAATTCTTGAGTGCCCTCGGGGCCTTGCCGGCCGTTGCCGCCACAGGTTTGGGCTCGCAGCCGCTGTCCGCGCGCACAGCGCGAGGCTTCATGAACTCAAGCGGCGCCGCGGACGATGAAGACTTTTGGTTCGAAGTCGCCCAGGCTTTCACAGCCGACCGCAGTCTGATCAATCTCAACAACGGGGGCGTCAGTCCGGCTCCCACGGTTGTTCAGGAGGCTGCAAAGCGGCACTTGGATTACGCCAATAGCGCACCGCCCTCCCACGCTCTTTGGCGCGTGCAGGAGCCGCAGGTCGAGGGCTTGCGCAAGCAAATGGCGCGTTGGCTCGGTGTGGATGCGGAGGAGCTTGCCTTCACTCGCAACAGTTCCGAAGGCTTGCAAATTTGCCAATTCGGGTTCGATCTGAATGCGGGCGATCACGTCTTGACCACCGATCAAGATTATCCGCGCATGTTGCAGAGTTTTCGCCAGCGCGAATTGCGGGAAGGCATTGTGCTGGACACGATATCGCTGCCGGTGCCGGCCCTGGACCCCTCGGAAATTGTGCGGCGCTATGCGGCGGCGATCACCGATCGCACGCGCTTGATCCTCGTCTGCCACGTAATCAATCTGACCGGTCAAATCCTGCCGGTGCGCGAAATTGTTGCGCTGGGACGCTCGAAAGGCATTCCCGTAATTGTGGACGGCGCTCATTCGGTGGCGCATTTTGATTTCAAGTTGACCGATCTCGATTGTGACTACTTCGCCACCAGCCTGCACAAGTGGCTTTTTGCGCCGCACGGAACGGGCTTGCTTTATGTTCGACGAGAGCGCATCGGCGAACTTTGGCCGTTGATGGCGGCAGAGCACAGCCTGCGCGAAGACATTCGCAAGTTTGAGCAAATCGGCACGCATCCCGTGGCCCAGACCTTGGCCATTGGTCAAGCGTTGCAGTTCCACCTGGGATTGGGGCCCGCGCGCAAGGAAGCCCGCTTGCGCTACTTGCGCGACCGCTGGGCGGATCGCCTGCGGAAGAACAGCAGAGTCAAGTTGCTGACCCATTTGGATGCTCGTTTTTCCGGCGGGATCGCAACCGTGGCGATTGATGGACTGGACCAAGGCGAGCTTTGCAGTTGGCTGTGGAACCGGCACAAAATTTTGACTTGCCCGATTGGTCACGCAGATGTCCAGGGCTTGCGTGTTTCTCCCAGCGTTTACACGACCGTCGATGAGGTGGATCGCTTCAGCGAAGCGGTGGAGTTCGCCATGGAGCATGGGCTTTGACGCAAGCGGCAAAAACCTTGCGCGTGGCACTCGACTACTTTCCGGCCTGCACCCATTGGCCCGGCGTGGGGCGCTACGCGCGCGAATTGGTGCGCGCGCTTGTTCGCCATGAGAGCTGCCCGGAGTTGATTCTCTTTGATGTGGGCGGCCAACGCAGGAGCATTGAGGAACCCGCCTTGGGGCTCGCCGAAAACGGCGCCAAGTTGGGCGCCGGGCGCGTGCGCCGGCTGAAACTGAGGCTCCCGCGTCGTCTCTTTGACTTGGGCGGCAAAGCCTTGGGTCTGGGAGCCGATCGCTTGTGTGGCGGAGTCGATGTCTTCCATCGCATGCGTCCCGACTGGCCGAAATTGCGCGAGGCACGCTCGACCTTGGCCGTGCCCGAACTGCCGCCCGTGGGCAGCGAAGCGGAAGCCAAGCTAAGGCAGGAGCTTGCCAATCAGGATCACCTCTTCGTTGCCAGTCAGTTCGGTGCCGACGAACTGGAGCGCAGATTCGGCTTTCAAGGCAGCCGCTTGCACAATGTTTCATTGGGCTGCGACCACTGGCTGCGGGATCAGGATGGTCCGATTGAACGAAAGGGGCGCATTTTGGTTTTGGGCGCCCTGCGCGAAGGACGCCGGCACGTCGAAATTTTGGATGCCTTCGAGGAATTGTGCCGCAGGAAATTGGCCGACGAATTGTTCCTTGCCGGGGGCCAGGGCAACAGGCAGGAAGTTTTCCTCTCGCGCCTGCGCTTTTCAGCCGCGCGTTCCATGGTGACCTGGATGAGTGAACCGGACGAAGCGCGCATGCCCAAGCTCGTGGCCGAATCGAGTTTGATGGTGCACCTATCGGAAGGCGAGTTGTCAGCCGTTACACCGCTGGAAGCCTTCTCCTTCGGCGTGCCCGTGGTCGTGCCGAACAATGGGCCCTTCAAGGAAGCCCTCGGCGAAGAGGGCCACTACTTCGAATTGCCCACAACGGGCAAGCTCGACATCAACGAGTTGGCGCGCGTCTGCGCCGAAGCCATCGAGTCCTCACACGACGAACAGGCCTGCGCCCGCCGCCGCGCCCGCGCCGCAAATTTCACCTGGGCCAGCAGCGCCGAGCGCACCGTCCAAGCGTGGACGCAGGTAGCCAACTCATCATCATCGTTGTAACGCCTGCGGTATTGCTGCCCTGGAAATTCAAGCTAATGCAGGGGCGCCGGCGAATGGAATCTAAAGCGCACTTACTAATCGGTGAATTGAAGCGCATTGGAATAGTGCAACAGGGCCTGATCTTCATCCAAGACTTGAGAGATGAGGGTCAGCCTGGTTCCTTGATATTCCACATAGTTCTCCGACTCTTCAAATGCTCGGAAGTAGGCTGCCACTTTTCTCAAGGGGATGTGGCTCTCACGCAGAAACTTACTGATCAATTCGCGGCAAGTGCTTCGATGCAAGCGCGTCACGATGACTTTCTCAAGCGTGTTGCAGCTGAGCCAACTCCATCCTTTGTAGTAGCCGAAGGCCAGTAGCGCCGAAGTTGCGGCCGGGAAGAAAAGTACGGGGGTATTTTCGAGGGGGCTGTAGTAGATAGCGATGGCCCAAGGGGCGATCCAAGCGCAGAGGCTGGCGAAAACGAAAGCCACGGTACAAAGGGTCCAAATCCTGCCCAGGAATGTGCGTTTGATTCTGCGCAGCAACAGTCGTGAAAACTCACCGACAACTCTGAATTCTTCTCGATCGTTCTGTTCAAAAGAGGAAAGGCCCTGCGTGGCGCCAAGCTCATTGGCATGCCAATCGAGCAGGTCGAATCCGAATTGCAGTCGTTCACCAAAAGAGAAAGCCGCAAAGAGTTCTTCACTGCGGTCCAAGCAGGTGAGCATCACCCTTCTGAAGATCAATTCCCCTTCCGTATCATCCTTTTCGATGATGGCGACAATGGCTTCATCAAGCAGCAGTCCAATGGACCCTGCCGAACGCATGGCGTCGCGCTGGTCACGGTAATTAGAAATCCATTCAATGCCGTCAACCTCTTCTTTCAATGAGTAGTCGAGGTGGTTGTAGGCGTGCAGAACATCTTCCCATTTCTCACGCCACCACGAAGGGTCAGCGCGCAACATGGATCGGCGCAACAGGCGAATCATAAAGACCAGCTCGCCGCCGCTGCCTTCTGCTCCAACGGCTTTAGAGCACTGTTCCAAGAGATCGGTGTAGCTCTTGAAATCGGCCTTAGTCAGCGTTTGCAACCAGAGACTTTCGGTTAAGAACCAATAGCTGTAGGGCGCAATGCCGACTTCTCCAGGTGTGGAAGCGACCAACTTGGTCAAACTAAATAATAGTTGTGATGCGTTGGCAGCATCCAGCTCCTCATTCATGCAGAGTTGCATGAAGTTGAGGATCGTCGGGTCGCAACCGGTTGCTTGGGCTCCTGCAAATAGGGAGCGATAAAGGGTGAGTGGGTCGTCGAGGTGCTCGTCCTCAAGCAATGCAAGCTGTATCCATTCCGTGGGGCTGCGCGTATTTTTTGCTTTTATGTACTGAATCGTTTTTTCGAGCCCGCTGTCTGTGAAGGTTCGCAGCAAGCTTGGGCCAGAATTGCTCAATGGCTTTGCCGGCTGCTCAATAGAGTGCTTCGTTCCAGTGGAGAACGACGCCATGCCAGCTGCCGTGCCATGACCCCGATAGCGAAACTGGGCTTCAAGGCTTTCGTAGGCAGCGCGAATACGCTTGAACTCCTCTTGATGCTGCTCGGGCTTATAAACTTTTATTAATCGGCTATAGGCTCGCTTGAGATCACGCTTCTCAAAGCCTTCGGTCAACCCGAAGAATGCGATGGGTTGATGGGGGAGTAGCGACCAATCGGGCTTGGAGGAGACCATGGGGCTTAGCGCATCTCCGAGATCCACTTAACCAATGTGACCACCAATTTGATCACGCTGGGAATTCCTATGCACATGAATAGGATCGCCGATGCGGTGATTTTGGAGGGTCTGGTGCCCCGAGAGTCTCGCTTGTCCCGCCTGATGGTTTCGAACTTTTCGAACCATCGCTCTGCCAATGAAAATAATTCTGGATGATCGCGTCGAATGCGCCTTGAGAAACGCTGGATGCGTTTAACTACGTTCGGGTGCCTCGGTTCTTGGGTGATAGATCGTATTATGCGACTGGACTCTTTCTCCGATGCAACCAGCGTATTGCGAAGAGAATCGATTATGTGGAGCTCGACTTCGTTGTCCGTAAGCACGTAGTTGAATTCGTTACGATGCCGTAGCACGCGCAACAATCTATTGCGATATCTGTGTAGCTCTGGGAAGTTCTCAAGCTCCAGAGCCTTGAGGCGCTGCGACAGCGTTTGTTCGTCTTCCTCCCAAAAATTTTGGGCGGCATTCTCCAATGCCTGTTCAGCTTGCCTGCGAGTGACTTGCTGCTCGATTTTCCCAGGGTGAGCATGTCCCCGCTCATCACTCTCCGTCGTAAGCCGCCCCTCCTTGCGCTTGCGCCTGAGCTCAAGGATACGATCCGCTTCAAAGGTCGGATCCAGCTTCAGGACTTGAGCGCAGTACTCGGTTCGCAATGAATTTTCAGGCGCCATCTTCAGATTCGATCTCGCCCGAATAAGGCAGTCCCAAGGCGGACAAAGTCGTCAGCAGTGCGTCTTTACTGGCTTGGAATTGCTGCCTGTCATTGCCGTGCAAGGCAGCCTCAAACAAATCGAGCGCCTGTTCAAGCTGTTGGCGCCTGTATGGATCGATTTCCTTGAGACAAGCGGCGCCGAAGGCAATTAGGTGTTGGTTGCCAAGGTCTTCACGCGGATAGAACTTCAGGTTCTGCATGCGCTTGAGAGCAGACTTGACGTCTCTCCTGCTCATCTTCTTGTCACCGTGGCGGATGGCTACTTGCTGCTTGCGACCGGTTGCGGGAATGTAGGCCTCCACCTCAAGCAGTCCGTTCAAGTCGTAGGTAAAGCGGACGCAAACGGCTTGGCCCTTTTTCCCCGCTGGGATTCCGGTGACTTCCAGGTTTCCAAGTAGAAGATTCTCTTCGACCCTGCGCCCTTCTCCTTGGTAGATATTGAGAGTGAGCTGCTGCTGTCCGTCGTAAAGCGTGGCGACTATTTCCTCGCATGAAACGGGAATTGTCGTGTTGCGATGAATGACGGGCATGAAGTAACCCTCGACCAAGCGATTCCCGAATTCCTTGGTGATCGCCACGCCCAGGGTGTGTGGGCAGACGTCGGTCATGACCAGGTCGTCCACGGCTTGATCGTCTGCCACGAGTGCGGCTTGAACAGCTGCGCCCAGGGCGACAGCCTGGTCCGGATGCACATCGTTCAAGGGCGGCTTCGCGAATATTTCGTGGGCCAGGCGCCGCACAAGGGGCATGCGCGTTGCGCCGCCAATCAGCAGGACCTCGTCGACTTTATTGGGGGTCAAGTTCGCGTCCCGTAATGCGCGCAAGGTCGGGGCTCGCAATCGCTCCATCAGCGGACTGACGAGCTCTTCAAATTCAGCAGCGCCAATGGAGAGCTGAGCAGACTTGTCGGTCAGCGTGCCGTCGTCGTTAGGCAGCCTGATGCTGCCCGTTTCAGTGGCTCCAATTGCTCGCTTTGCCGATTCAGCCTCTTCCGTCAGTCGCGCCACCAGTAAGGGGTCCTGCAGTTCGGCTACTTCCAGGTTCTTGCCCAGTTCGCGCAAAGCTCTCGATACGAGAGCATTCGTGAAGTCTTCACCTCCCAAGTGGCTTTCTCCTGCGGTGCTCAGGATCTCAAGCGTGCCTTCGAAGATCTCCATGACGGTGACATCAAAGGTGCCACCGCCAAGATCCAGTACAAGCAGCTTCAGATCGGCTTCGCGCTTGTGAAACCCATAAATCAATGCGGCCGCAGTCGGCTCATTCACAATGCGCTCGACTTTCAATCCGGCCAATTCTCCCGCAAGGCGTGTCGCCTCGCGTTGGTTCTGATTGAAGTAGGCGGGGACTGTGATGACAACGCGCTCAACGTCTACACCCAGATCCGCTGCAGCGTCGGCTGCCAGAGCTCGAAGGACCATGCTGGAGAGCTCGGCGGGCTGGTAGCTTTGACCGCCCAGGCGATACTCCCGCTCTTCGCCCATCCAGCGTTTGAAGCAGGCCGCTGTTCTTCCAGGCTGACTCAAGGCGAGCTTTTTGGCCGCGGAGCCGACCAAGACCGCACCCGATTCCGTGCTGCCAACAACGGATGGTGTCAGCAGCTGGCCCTGGGCGTTTGGGATTAGGCGCGGCTTTCCTTTATCGAACACGGCGACGAGCGAATTCGTCGTTCCGAGATCGATCCCGATCAATGGGCTCTCTTTCATGGGACTGAGAACGATAGCGGTCAACGTCCTTTTGCGGAACCGCCCTTACGTACTCAAATCGCTCCGCTGCGCAAAATGCCCAGTCAATTCCGCTATTTCAGCGCTGTGCCCGAGTCAATCAACTCAGCCAATTCGCGGATGGTGGCGGGGCCGTGGCCGGCGTAATGGTTGTTGGCGTACACGTAGGACTCGGGCACGCGTGAGTTGACGCTTTGCAGTAGTTCGGCCCAGCGCTTGAGGCTGGAACTCTTGTCGATCACGACTTCGTCGAAGGTCTTCGTGAGTTCATCGACGGCCTTGCGGTTGCCGATTAAACGCGTGTAGGTGAAGTCCGTTGTCAAAAGGTCGAGCCCGGGCATGAATTCGTCCGGGTGCGGCATGTAGATCAAGTCGAGCAACACAAAGGCGATCGAGCGCGAGCGCAGGGCATCGAGCAATTCCTCGTCGACCCAATTCTTGTTGCGCAGCTCGACCGCGTAACGAAAGCCAGCGGGCAGCTCATCCAAGAATGCGCACAACCGATCGAGGAAGGGGGCGCGCTCGGTGAAGGCTTTTCGATTGAAATAGGGGAACTGCAACACCAGGGGGCCGCATTTGTCGCCGAGTAGCGCCATGGCCTCAAGGAAGCGCTCGCACTCGTCGCGCACATTGGCTTTGATCAATAGCCGCTCCGAGTCCGGTTGGGGACCCTTGCCGGCGTGCACGATGTTGCGCGGAAACTTGGCGGACAAACGGAACCCATCCGGCAGCTTGCGATCCCAGCCGCTGACGAGTTTGCGATCGGGGACGCGGTAGTAGGTGACGTCCGCTTCGACAGTATCGAACTGGGTGGCGTAGTGACTGAGGAAGTCACCCGGCGGAGTTCCCGGGGGGTAGAAGGGCCCAACCCAACCCTTTGATGACCAACTGGATGTGCCGTAGTGCAGGACCATGGGATTGTTCGCGCGATTTGTCGCGCGTTCCGCACAGCTTAGCGCTCGATGGAAATTTGTGGAGGACGCCGTTGCTTGACCGGATGGGGCCTATTTGACGTAGCCCAGTGCTTGCATGGCTTCCAAATTACGCTCACTGAGGGCATCGTTGCTCGGAGCGGGCGGCAGCGCTTGTTCGAGTTTCTGTTCGATCAGCTGCGTGAGTCGCAGCACATCTTGCGGCCGCTCCTCGGCCAAATTATTGCGCTCATTCGGATCGCGGGTCAAATCGTAGAGTTCGGGCTGCAGCCCCTTACTGCGGGATTCCTCTGTCGGCAGGATGAGTTTCCATCCGTCCGCGGTTTGGACAGAATGAACAAGGCGCGTCAGGGAGAAACTATTGCGTGCCTGCTCAGGCTCTCCGCGCAGAAGTGGAAGAAGGCTTTGACCCGTGATGCCACGCGGCTTGTCGGCTCCTAGGAAATCCAGCAAGGTAGGCAGAATGTCTGCATTCTCAACGGATTGCTGCACCACACGTCCCGCTTGAACGCCCGGCGCGGAAATGATGAGCGGCACGTGCAGGAGCTCCTCATAGAGCTGATTGCCGTGGGTCATCTTGTGCGTGGTCAAGAGCGAAGCCCGCTCCGCAGGCTCTTGCTCCAGTTCATAATTGGCGTGTTTCCAAAGTCCTTCGCCATGATCGGACGCGATCACAATCACCGCTTGCTCGCGCACTCCAGCTTCCTCTAGAGCGCGCAGCAAAATGTCGACTTTGCTGTCTACCAGCCGAATGTCGTCGTCGTAGCCGTTGTGGGCGGCGCCGATCGCTTCAAAGTTGGAGTCTAGATCACCGTATTGGGGATCACCGGCAAGGCTGTCGTAATAGGCTTTTTCCGTGGCGGGGATGCGCCCCGGCATTTGCATGAAGTGCCGATATTCGGGTGCGGGGCCGTAGGGATCGTGGGGATCTACCCAATGCACGTACGTGAAAGTCTTCCGGCCGCCGGAAGCGGTTATCCAGCCGGCAATATCTTGAAACTGTCCGTGTGGTTCAAAGCGATCAAAGCCGCGCCGAAAGCCGTTCTCCTCATTGTGAATGAGTGGATTGACGACAAAGGCTCCGGTTCGATATCCCTCGGCCGCGAAGAACTCCGGCATGCTGCTCATATCATCCGGCACTGCGAAGCGTTCACCGGACAAGTGGGTGCCCGTGAACATGGAGACCATGCTTGGTGCGGTCCAGGAGCTTTGGGCTGTTGCGTTTGCGAAGCGCACGCCCTGTGCCGCCAAGTTGTCGATGTGGGGCGATGTTTCCCGATCGTAGCCGTAGCAGGAAAGCCGGTTGGCCCGCAGGGTGTCGATCAATATTACGAGCACGTGCTTCGGCTGCTCCGGACCCTTGCCGCAGGATCCGGCTAGGGCGGCCAGGCAAATGCAAATTGCGAGTCGAATTCCAGTGGCTTTCATTTGATTGCGAGGAGGCGCGGGTGCGCAGCGATCGAATTACTCGCCGATCACCTTGACCAAAACGCGCTTGCGCCTGCGGCCGTCGAATTCTCCGTAGAAGATTTGTTCCCACGGACCCATGTCCAGCTCGCCGTCGGTGATGGCTACGACAACCTCGCGGCCCATGATTTGACGTTTGAGGTGAGCGTCGCCGTTGTCTTCGCCCGTGAGGTTGTGCTCGTAGGCGCTGGTTGGGGCGTGGGGGGCCAGGCCTTCGAGCCAGCGCTCGTAGTCCTGCAGCAATCCGCCCTCATCATCATTGATGAACACGCTGGCGGTGATGTGCATGGCGTTGACCAGCACCAAACCCTCCAGCACCTTGCTGGCCGTTACGGCTGTCTCGACCTGCGGCGTGATATTGAGGAAGCCGCGGCGGGAACTGATTTCTAGCCACAGCTCGGTGCGGTAGGACTTCATCCTGGGAGAATAGCCCCGAGGTCGCCCCGGCTCACGGGATCTCGGCCGCTTCGGAGCGAAGATTTTTGACCCTTATGGGGTCAGTGGGGTGAGCACGCGCTGAATGTGATCGCAGGAGTCGTTTAGGCCGCCCGGGCGACTGGATTGGGTCCAAAGGGCTCGGTGCCTGGATATCAGCGCTGTAAGTTCGTCCGCCAAATCCTTGCGAATGGCGAGCGGGAGCTGCTCAAGGGCCGTGCCGGGCGCGGCTTGCAAGCGGGCCAAGCCGAGCCGGCAGCCGGCCCGGAGGAAATCATGGGCGAGCTCCAATTCGCCATGCTGGTTGCTCAATGGATTCTTTACCTCTGGAGTGACGCCATCCAGGGCCCGCCGTGAGGATTCGATAATGGAATGCAGGTCATCCGCAACCAAGCCTTCGAGTCGCGGGTGCGGGAGCCCCTCGGCGGCGAAGTGCAGGAGAAAATAGGGCGCGTTGCCGTTGAGCGTTTTGACCTGCAATGGTGCGGCGGGGGTGGACTCGGCGGCAAACCCCAATTGCAACAGCGCGCGACCGAAACTGCGCTTGCCCGGTTGTCCCGCAAACAGGTGGTCATCCAGTGCTTGCCCCCAAGCTTCGAAGTCCAAGGGGGCGTCGTCTGAATTCCAAGCGAGGGCGGCACCGAGCAAGAGCCCGGGTGCACGCGTGATGGGTGGTTGCAAATGTCCGTTGTCGCCCCAATCGGTGATCATGTAACCGGCGGCGCCGGCGTCCAATCCGCACCCGGCTGCGCGACTGAGATTGCTCGACGCGTTTTGGGGCCGGCCCGCAAAGCTGTTCCAACTACTTGTACCCGGGCATACCCAAACTTCCTCCACGTACGGCTTCAGGACTTCCAACTCCGTTGCAAACGGGTGGTCGGCTTCGTAGCCCCAGGCGAGTGCGACGGCCCTGCGCGGCAACTCGGCGCAAAGGCCAGTGTTGCGCAGAATCCAATCGGCCCAGAACTGCATGCGCACACCGCGTTGTTCCGTCAGTGCGTGCACTTGCTTTAGAAAATCCAAATAGACGCGTTCATTGCCGCGCTCTTCGCAAATCTCTTTCGAGCGGCCCAGACCGAGGTCGATGGCTTCGTCCAGACCCACATTGAATTGGCGGCTGCTGAAATTGGGCAAGAGCTCGTCGTAGAGTTTGCTCAGGAAGCGAATGGATTGGGGATCCGTAGGGTTGAGGCCGAAGGGCTCCGGCTTGTCGGCGAAGGGATGATCGATGCCCTCGGGACATTCCGCCAGGTGTGAAAAAACCGAGTGCTTTAGCCAGCGGTGCATATGTCCGAAGCTCTGCTGATTGGGAATCAGCTCGATGCAGCGCTCCTTGCAAGCTTTGTCGAGCGCGCGTATCTCATCGGCTGTGAACGGATCGCTGTGCTTCCAAACTTCGGATCCGAAGCTGTAGGCAAAACTGTGCTCGAAATACAGCTGAAGCACATTCAGCTTTAGGAGCAGCATTTGTTCGATCAGCTCGAACATCGACTCCATAGTCGGCACCCGGTCGCGCGACACATCCAGCATCAATCCCCGCGCTGAGTAGTCGGCCCAGTCTTGAATGCTGAGACCCGGTAGGGGCTCGCTCTCGCCACACAAACTACAGATTTGACGCAGCGTTGTGAGGGCGCGCACAAACCCGGTCGGTGAATCCGCGCGGATGCGCACTTGCGACGTGTCGATCTCCATTCCGTAGGCTTCGCTCGCGGAGTCGCCGGCTTCGTGAATCTGCTCCAGATTCAAGTGGAGTTGCCCGGTGCTTGCGCCGCCGTCCGGGCCGGGCGATCGCTTGTCAAATCTTTCGAGCGCCGCTGCCACGCGCGGATCCTCGGCGGGAGCGCTCGACTTGGCGGCTTTTAAGTCCAGGTATACCGTTCCCGAGTTTGGTCTCGAGCGGAATCTCTTGGGGCGCGGAATCAGGCGCGCTTGAAGCTGAGCGAGGTCCAAGTTCGGCATGCTAACAAACCGCTTGGCATGGGGGCGCGTGCTTGTCCATCTGGATGCCACGTAGGAATTGGCCTGCAAAATGGCCTTTAGTACCCCATTCGAGCGAATGGGTGCCGATTGGATGCCTAGCACCCGGTTGGCCCCGGAATTGCCGTTGATGACTCAAGGAGAACAAAGACTTGTTCAGTGCTAAACTGGAGACGATCACAGAGCACTCCCCCAAATTTACGTCACGAATAGAAACCGAAATTCCAATGAAGTTACTGCTCAAAACCGGACTGTTGACCTGCCTCTCTTTGCTCGCCGTCTGCGCCCTTAGCTTGGGTGCCCAAGAGCGAGATGCAGCGAAAACTGCAGACGCCGCGCAAGCGAAAAGCGCTAAGCAGGAGGCCGAGGCGATCGCCTGGCAAATCCCCTCTTATCCCTTTTCGACCTGCGTGGTCGGTGGCGAAGCTCTCGACGCCAAAGGGAAGGCCTTTGACGGTTTGGTGGAAGGGCGCTTGGTGAGGACTTGCTGCGAAAAGTGCTTCGGCGTGCTCAAGAACAATCCCGCTCCCTTCATGGAAAAGATTGATGCGGCTATCATTGAGCAGCAACTGCCCACCTATCCTTTCGAGAAGTGCTTTGTGAGCGACGAAGATTTGGACGCTGCGGACAAGCCGATTGATCACATCCACGGCACACGTTTGGTGCGCTTTTGCTGCAGTGGTTGCAAGAGGGCTTTCAATAAGTCGACCGAAAAATTCATGGAGAAGTTGGACGCAGCTCTGATTGAGAAGCTCATCCCGCTTTATCCGCTCAAGACTTGCTTCATCTCTGGTGAAGACTTGAATGTAAACGGCAAACCCGTCGACATGCTGTACGGAACGCGATTGGCGCGCGTGTGCTGCAAGAATTGCGCTAAGGGCTTCAAGAGGAATCCCACGAGTGCCATGGAGCGCTTGCAGCGCGAAATCGCGAAAGCCGAAAGAGGAGAGGGCGGCGAGCGCTGATTTTGTTCGCTGGGAATCGGATCGGGTTGCGCTCCATTGCCGAACGCAAACCTCTGATTCGCGCTAGCATGCATGCTAGGTCGGCTCTGGGAGTGGGGGCTCCCGGCCGCCGATTGTGTTGTTGGATTGTCGTTCGTGACGGATAGAAGGGAATTCGGTTTGCAACAGGGCCAACGCTTCAGCGTTCTGCGCGATGCCGTCCATGGGGACGTTTATTTAAGCGGCGAGGAGATCGAGCTGCTGGATACGCCCCAGATGCAGCGCTTGCGCGGCATCAAGCAACTCGGCACTGCGGACCGCGTTTTCCCGGGGGCCACTCACACGCGCTTCGAGCATTCGATCGGCACCCTGCACGTGACTCAGAAGTTGATCGAGGGGATTCGGCTAAACGCGCAATTGGAGCCGCGCCATTCCTTGGGTGTCAGCGACACGGAAGCTCGCTCGATTCGCGCCGCAAGCCTGTTGCACGATGTGACCCACATTCCCTTCGGTCACAACATTGAAGACCAAACGGGTCTCTTGCCGCGGCACGATGAGCCCGAACGCTTTGAGGGCATGTTTGCGGCCGGATCCGATGGCACGGAGTTGGGGCGAGTGCTGGCGCGCTTAGAGCTCAACCAAGATGTGCTCCGCATTTTGACTTCCGGTGGTATCCATCCCGATGACCCGCTGCCGGGCGACATTCCTCCGTTTTGGGCGCAGGTTGTGTCCGACACCATTTGTTCGGACTTGGTCGACTACTTGGCGCGCGATGCTCATTACACGGGGCTTCAGCTGGGGGTGGATCAACGCATTCTCAACTACTTCCGTATCGATCGAGATTCCCGCAATCTCTATATCGATTTGGCCAAGCGCAATCTTCTGCGCGAAGACATCTTGAGCGAGGTCGTGCGCTTGCTGGAGGCGCGCTACTACTTCTCCGAAAGGGTTTACTACCACCACGCAAAGGTCTCGGCCGGTGCGCTCATTGGGCGCGCAGTCGAATTGGCTTTGGTCAGTGGAGTGATTGTAGATCGCGACCTCTTCGAGGTGACCGAGGCGGGCTTGTTTGAACTGCTGGAGCGGCGCAGTGCCGATGCGGAGCCGAAAACCGGTTTGCGCATTCGCCGTTTGGTCCAAAACTTGCGCGAGCGCCGGCTTTACAAGCGCGCTTGTGTGTTCACGCGAGCCGACAACGCGGATGCCCAATTGGAATTGGTTTCACGCTTCTTTTCGCGAGGCGCCCATTTGCGTCGCCAGGAGGCTGAAGCGCGCATAGCTGCACGAGTGCAAGCGAGCACAGGGGCTAGTGTTGATATTGTCCTGGTGTGTCCGGCGCGGCGCATGCAACTTAAGGAAGTTCAAACCCACGTGCGTTGGCCTGGCGAAAAGGACGTCAGGCCGCTATCCGAGTATGCGGAGCGCGTGCCTCGCCTAGGCGATTTGGAGCGGGCCTATCGCGACCTGTGGAAGTTTTATGTCTTGGCCGACAGCTCCGATCGAGACTTGCTCGAGCGCATCGGCGAGATTGCCGCCGAGGAACTGCCGGGTACGAAAAACGGCTATCGGCCCTGAGCGGAAACTCTGCCGGCATCTCGACCGTTTTTTTTCCGTCCAAGCATGCGTCCGGGGTACCCCCCGGCTTTTTTTGCGCAAGCGATCGAGAATGAAGTGAGCCTCTGGGGGTAGCCGTGGCCTTATGACATTCTAAGCATCGGGCGGAGCGCTTTGCTCGAGGCTGAGGCGGCCTAGAATTTCTAGCTTCCGGAAACTCTTCCGGAATTCGGCGCAAGTCAATTCCTATCAGGCGAGGTGAACATGAGCGGCTTCTTAAATTCAATCGGGCACCTCAGGCAGCACAAACTTGCCGATGGCCGCGACTTTGGCGTCTTGCGCAATTCCTTGCGCCGGCGAAGGGTGAATGCACACCGTTCTAGAGTCGCGCAGCGCAAGCTGGACGAGGTTCAAGACGTTCGGCTTGAGGAACTCGAGCGCGAGAACGAAGAGCTCGAATACACGCTTGTAGCGTTGATGGGACTGCTCGTGGAAAAGCAAGTGTTGACCTGGGAAGAGTGTGAAGCCATTGCGCAGCCGGGCGCGGACGACCTCAACCCGACCGCGGATGGTGAGGGCGGCCTGGAGGACTTACCCGAGCTTTCGTGACGTTGCTTCCGCAGCGAAGGTCCGCAGCCGGTCTTGTCTCATTGCGCGAATTCGCACGTTCCGCAACAGAAATGGGTCGATCACCGGCGCGGCCCTAAGAATTTCGCAGATTCTTGCGACTGTTGGACATGGCGGGGGACTCTTAAGTACTGAGCGCTCAGCTCGTTTGATCAACCCTGTCGGGGCACCCGACTAACCGTGAGCGCGTTCCGGTAGATCCCGCAGCAAGGCATTCCCATGGGTCCTTTGCACTCGCAGTTGCTTTCCAGCTCAATCGCTTTCGCCGTCATTTCAACGCTCGTCTCCGCGGGGGGCGTCAGCCCGCTGGCTCCGGGCAGGTACTCTGCACCTCAACCCAAGGCGCAGATTCCTGGGGAGGCGCCTATCGCCGACCCGATTGAATTGCCGGCCGAGGAATTGAGCCGGAGACAAAACGGAGCGGGAAATCGAACTTCGATCGATGGAGCGGTGGAGGCCACAACGCAGATGTTCTGCCCCGGGACGCCCTTGCAACTTGCGGGGCCCGACTGTTGCGGAGCAAAAAACGGCGACCGCGTCCGGAGCAGGGCGGCGGCTCGCGCGAGACGTCGTAGTTTGGCATCGGCTGTCCACCAGCCGGCCTTTGCGGACGACCTGGAGCGCGTGGTCCTGGATCGCTTCAGCTCCCAGGCCGACACGAATTACATCGTCGCCAACAATGGTCGCGGGCAGTTGGTGATTCGAGTCGAGCGGCCCGGCTTCACGCGCTCCTTGATTTACGATTACGGGCAAGCCAATCGAAAAGCTGCGTCCGATCCTCGCGCTGCAAAGGACAAGGGGCGTCCGCAAACTTCGGCCACGGAATTGATCGAGGCCCGTGTGATCCCTTGGTTTGACGACAACGTGCTGCTCGCGTTGGCGGAGGAATGCGATGGGGAAATCGTCTACCGCTATGCCTTTAGTTATTCCGCCCGGCGCGATGCTGGGAATGCGTCGCCCATGGGCGAAGCGGCTTGGTTTCGGTCCGAGCCGATCTTGCGCACCAGAGGGAAGCCGTTGCGAATCGTCGAGTTGCGCAATGACGGTGCGGACAGCGTCGAAATCACCTTGCGCCGCGGGCGCATCCATCCGGGCTCCAAGTTGGAAGCATTCGAAGAATTCATCTTCGTCGATGTTTGCCCGGGCGGACCCTTCATGGAGGGCCGCTGCATTCTGATGGACATCTCAGCCAAGCAAAGCCTCCCCTTCGGAGCGCTGCGCTAACGCCGGCTCGTCCGTCCGAGCACGAATTAATGCGCGCACGTAAGCTTCTTTCGGTCGCATAGTGCCTGTGCCCCTCACAAATACTCCTACCAGGTTGCAATCGTAATGTAGGGCAGTGAGCGGCCGCCTCCAAGGCCGGCTTTAGACGGAAGAGACAGGTATGTTGGAGCCATGGACTTAGCGTTCCGTCGCGATCCGATACAGCTCTGCGATCCACTTACCAATACAACGACGCCTGGCGGCAAGAGTTGATTACTGACTCGCTCGGAGTGGATTCTTACTTGGAGTTTGACGCCCAGGGGCGCAAGACCAAGGAGGTCTTGAATTACGACGCCGCGGTGAACTCCGGCGCGCCTTCGGGTACCGATGACAACCAAACCGTCGAGTACGAATACACCGACGGGTTCATGACCAAACTGACCGCCGTCATGGCCGGTTGCGGGACCCAGGACACGATTTACACCTATGGGACGACCAAGGGGGCGTCTCTGGGGGACTCGAAGATCAGTACCGGCAAGCTGCTGAAGACGATCCAATACCCTGGATTCAGGGGGCGGATCGGATGTCGTCACCTACGCCTACAACGCCCAGGGCGAGCTGATATATGTCGAGGATCAATCCGGCAATG
>JAJDES010000250.1 GCA_029259675.1 Planctomycetota bacterium | reverse complement strand
ATCCCAACTTCAGGTGACATGAGCTTGTGGGTGCTGAGTGTGCTGCGTGGTTGCGAAGTTCGGACCGTGCTTGCGAGCGAGCAACCGGGCTAGCTGCTGCCAAGCGATGCTAAAGGAAAGTACCGGTGGCTTTCCAAATGGCTTCGGTTCGGTCCAGGCGGATGCGCGCCTGCTCTTTGAGCGCGGAGGCGACATGCGAGACGAGCAATTCCGCCAGTGCGACTGCCGGCACCGAACTGTCGAAGGGTCCCACAGCGGGCACCTTCAATTGACACCAAGTGTCGGTTATCGAAGCCAACGGTGAAAGCGGACCGTCGGTAATCGCCACGATTTGAAGGCCGAGGTCGGCCAAGGTTTGGGCCGCAGTGATGGAGTGGCGCCTATAGCGAGAGAAGTCGAAGACAACCGCGGCATCGCCCTTCTTGGCGCTGCTCAAATCGCGCCCGCTGGAATGTTCTTCAACCAAGCGCACCTGTGGGCGAATCATGGTCAGGCCGCTGAGTAGGGCGTAGGCACCGGCTCGCGAGGTTTCTCCCGTGATGATCCAAACGCTTGGCGCATGCACGATGGGGCCGGCCAAGGCGGCCAAGCGGTTTTGACCCACGGCTTCAAAGACGCTGCCAATCGATTCTTCGAGCGCAACTCGGGTCGGCTCCAGCGAGGTGTCCTGCTGCCGAATTCTCTCGGTGGGGCGCGAAAGTTGATCAGAGACGCCGTCTCGGGCCTGTTCCTGCAGGTCGCTGTAGCCCCGGAAACCCAGCTTGGTGGCGAAGCGCACGATGGACGGCCGGCTGGTCCCGACCCGATCTGCAAGGTCGGAAACGGTCCCGAAAGCCAGCAAAGTGGGGTCGGCGAGCACGGCTTCGGCGATCCGGCGCTCGGTTGGCGTCAGGCGCTCATTAACGGCGGCGATCAGATTCGGGATGGACATGGGTGGCGGCCTCTTGAGCATGACGTTACGCTGGGCTCTCAAAAATGTCCATCCAGTTACATCGCCCCGTTGCGGCTGCCGATGCTCGGGCATCGATCGGAATCCAGTCTCAATCGTGGAGCTGAGCCGGTCGGGAATCTGAGTTCCATGCTCCGGAAGTGACAGTGCAGTACTCGTTGCGCCAGTCAGCGCAGCGTTGAGGATTGACCTAAGCCGAACCAAAGAGACCGTCGTGGGTCGAGCTCGTGAGTGTGCCGGCCGTTGCCGACTTCGAGTGAAGATTCAAGCCAAACAGATAAGCCAATCATGAGCAGCACGGATAAGTACGTCCCCAGTGCGCGGGAGCAAGCCTTTCTCGACACCGTTGAGAACCCCCGCTACGACCGCGACAGCATCAACGGACTGGCTCCCTTTCTTGAGGAGCGCGCACCTGACGACATTCTGAGTTTCTACACTCCGGATGAGCTCGCGGCTTTGCGCGCGTTGAAGGGCACGGAACGCGATGTGGAAGAGCGCATGCCGGTCAAGATGACGCGGCATTACTTCGACCTTGCGAAGAACAGCGAGGGACTCAAGCAACTGGTCAAGGCCAGTCCGGACGAAACCCAGGACTTGGCGGGAGCCGAGGATCCGGGTTTTCAAATGGACTACAGCCCGGTCGAAGGACTGTTGCACAAGTACGAGATGGGCTTGATGTATGTCGTCTCGACGTGCTCAGCGCACTGCCGCTTCTGCTATCGCGAAGAGTTGATCAGCCGCAAGGAGATCGAGCGCCAAGACGGCTCCGTGGCCAAGAAGGGCTTGGCTCAGATTCCCGACATCATTGCCTATGTGCATTCGCACAATGCGGCCGTGGCCGGGAACGGCGAGCTGCATCCTGATTCGGGGCGCGAGAAGCTGAGGGAGATCTTGCTCTCCGGCGGCGATCCGATGGTTTTGCCCAATTCCAAAATCGCAGCCTGGTTGGCCGCGCTGGCAGAGGCTGGAATTGAGTCCATTCGCATCGGAACCAAGGAGCTGGCCTTCTTCCCGCAACGCTTTGATGAGGCATTTTTCAAGATGATGGATGGCTTCCATGCCACCTATCCGGACGTCGGCCTGCGCCTCATGATTCACTTCAATCACCCGGATGAGTTCTTGCTCAAGGACGAAAACGGTGAGTACATCGAAGAAGCATCGGGCATATTGAAGTGGCACCCCGAAACCAAGCGCGCCATGAAAGGCTTGGTCGAGCGGGGTTGGATCAGCATCGAAAATCAATCGCCGATCATTAAGGGTGTCAACGACGATGCGGATGCACTGCGCATCATGCAGCGCGCAATCAAGCGCGTGGGCGCCAACAACCACTACTTCTTCTGTGGCCGCGACATTGTGGCTCACAAGGCCTTCAACGTTCCGATCGAAACCGCTTGGCAGATCTTGAACGAGTCACAAAAAGGCTTGTCCGGGGTGGAGACCCACGCTCGGCTTTCGATCACGCACTACAAGGGCAAGACTGAGGTCGCGGCCGTTACCAACAAGCCCATTCCCGGCGTGCCCGGAACCGAAAATGGTGTCGTCATTTTCAAGATCCTGCGCAACGCAGCTTCGGCGCCCGATCGCGGCAAGGTTTGCATCGTGGGCCGCAATCCCGATGCGATTTGGTTTGACGGTTATGCCGACCGCGTGATCTTCGACGAAGCGGGATTGTTTGATTACGCTCGCGTGGAAGCTGCCGCGTCCAAAGCAGCGGCTGCGAAGGCCGGAGCCTGACCCACAGCCCGCGATGATCAACAAGCAAATAGCCGGCACCGCTGAGGCTGTCGCCGATGTCTTCGATGGCGCAACGATCATGATCGGCGGCTTCGGCGAAGCCGGCAGTCCGATTGAACTGATACATGCGCTAATCGACCAAGGGGCCACGAACTTAACAGTGGTTAACAACAACACGGGTGGTGGCGAGGTCGGTTTAGCCGCATTGATCAAGGCCGGTCGCGTGTCGAAGATGATCTGTTCCTTCCCGCGCACAGCGAACTCGACTGTGTTTCCCAAGCTGTACCACAGTGGAGCCACCAAGCTCGAATTGGTGCCCCAGGGAACACTGGCCGAAAGGATTCGCGCGGGTGGCGCGGGCATTCCCGCCTTCTATACGGCCACTTCAGTCGGGACGCCCTTGGAAGAAGGCAAGGAGCGTCGCACGATCGACGGTCGCGACTACGTTTTGGAATACGGACTTACGGGGGACTTCGCCTTGATCCGGGGTCGCATGGCCGATCGCTACGGCAACGTGCTTTACAACAAGACGGCGCGAAATTTCAGCCCGGTGATGGCCATGGCCTGCAAGACCACGATCGTGCAAGTCGAAGATGTCGTTGACGGCGGCGAGCTAGACCCTGAGGCCGTGGTTACTCCCGGGATCTTTGTGAATCGCGTCGTAGAACAAAAGAACCCGGCCTACGAGTCGGTGTTGATTGCAGACGGAGTGTCGTACCCGTGAGCAACAATCAAGAAGCAGTCGGGCGCACGCGGGACGAAATGGCTGAGCGCGTGGCGCTCGACATTCCCGATGGTTCCTATGTGAACTTAGGCATCGGTATTCCCGAGCTCATTGCAAAATACGTCCCCGCTGGGCGCGAGTTTATTTATCACACCGAAAACGGGTTGCTGGGCATGGGGCCGCCACCGGAGGAGGGTGGGGGCGAACCCGAGTTGATCAATGCCGGCAAGCGCAGGGTGACGGTCGTCCCCGGTGCCAGCTATTTCCATCACGCCGATAGCTTTGCGATGATTCGCGGCGGGCACTTGGATTTGTGTGTGTTGGGAGCCTTGCAAGTGGCTCAAAACGGCGATCTCGCCAACTGGTCCACCGGCCAGCCCGACGCCATTCCGGCGGTCGGCGGAGCCATGGACTTGGTGGCCGGCGTGAAGCAAATCTTCGTGGTGACTCAACATTGCACCAAGCAAGGCGAGCCGAAATTGGTTGAAGCTTGCACCTATCCGCTCACGGGATTGGGTGTCGTCAACCGCGTTTACACCGATCTGGCGGTGATCGAAATCAGCGAGCGAGGCTTTCAACTGGTGGAGTTGAGTCCGGGCGTTGATTTTGATTACGTGCAAGCGCGAACTGGCGCGCCGCTGCTGGCCATTGAATAGCCGCGCAGGTCGGCGCGTCATTACTCGAGATTGGGACCGTGAGCGGGTTGCGTTTTTGTGCTGGTTGATTCCATTCCTAGCGTGCGGGCTGGCCTAAGCTCCAAGATCCATGAGTTCCAATTTGACGAAGTCGCGCAGTGCCGCCCTTTACGAGCGCGCTCAAAAAAGCCTTCCCGGCGGCGTGAGTCGCAACACCGTGCTGCGGGATCCCCATCCTTTGTATGCGGATTTTGCAGAGGGCTGCGTCGTTACCGACATTGAGGGTGTTCGGCGTATCGACTTTTCCAACAACATGGCCTCGCTTTTGCACGGTCATGCGCACCCGGCCATTGTTGCCGCTGTCACCAAACAGCTTTCGCGCGGGACCGCATTCACCTTGGCCACGGAAGTGGAAGTTGAATACGCCGAGCACCTGTGCAGCCGCAGTGATTCCTTCGAAAAGCTGCGCTTCGTCAATTCCGGCACGGAAGCGATCATGGGCGCAATCAAGGCTGCGCGTGCATTTACGGGCAGGCCGAAGATCGCGAAGGTCGAGGGGGCTTACCACGGCGTGTACGACTACGCGGAAGTCAGTCAATCTTCCAAGCCGAGCAGCTGGGGCAGTGCGGATCACCCCGCTAACGTTCCGGTTTGCCACGGAACGCCGGCGTCGGCCTTGAACGATGTCGTCGTGATTCCCTTCAACGATCCCGAGCGCGCAGTGGCAATCCTTAATGAACACAAGGGTGAGTTGGCGTGCGTGTTGACGGATTTGATGCCGCACCGAGTGGGCTTGTGTCCGGCCGACAAGGAGTTTGTTACGGCCCTGCGCAAGTGGACGCAGGACGACGGGTCGCTGCTGGTTTTTGATGAAGTGATCACATTTCGTTTGGATTACTCCGGTGCTCAAAGTTGGTACGACGTATGTCCGGATTTGACGGCCATGGGCAAGGCGATTGGCGGAGGCTTTCCCGTCGGAGCTTTCGCCGGGCGCGCGGACGTATTGGAAGTCATGAATCCGTTGGTGGAAAACCTTCGCTTTCCTCACTCCGGAACATTCTCGGCCAACCCGATAACCATGACCGCCGGGCTAACCGCCATGCAGCTTTTTGATCGCGAGGCTGCCGCAAGACTCAATGCACTCGCGAAGAGTGCCATGACCGGCATCGAGGCGGCTATCGCAAGTTCGGGTGTCGAGGCCTGTGTCAGCGGAGCCGGCTCCATGTTCCGCGTGCACCTAAAGACGCAACCTCCGCGCAACTATCGAGAATCCTTTGCGACGCCCGAAGAGAACGCACGGCTCAAGTTGCTGCTCGATCATCTTTTCGATGCGGGTTTGATGATGATCAACACCTGTTCCGCGACGCTATCCACGCCCATGGGCGAGGCCGAAATCCAAACTCTTGTGAGTGCCATGGAAAGCGGCTTCAAGAAGCTCGCCTGAGCGAAGGGTTTGAGCGCGAACAAGGCCGACTTTCCCGCGCACGCGAAAATTTGGCTCAACCCAAGCTCGGAGTGCCGCTCATGAAGTGTTGGGGGCGCAAGTGCGAGTAAGCTGCGGCCTTCACGATTGTGGGCAGGCCGTTTCGGATCGTCCTGAGTGAGCCTTCCAGCGAGCATTCGTCGACGCGCGGCTCGCGCAGTTTTCGAATTGGAGGGCGCTCGGACTGGGAATCACCAGGTTTGGCAGGCACTGCTAAAGTGTGCCGGAGGAGAACAACATGCAAAAAAACTCAATTTCGATCGCAGTGCTGACGGGTATCGCCTTGGTTGCCGGTTGTGCGACAACGAGCGTAGACCACTTGGCAGTCTTCGCGCCGGAGGCTCAACTGTTTGACGGCATGGGCTCGCATTCGCGCAAGGTAAGCACCCAATCCAGCGAAGCCGAGGCCTACTTCAATCAGGGCATTGCTTGGATGCACGCTTTCAATCACGACGAAGCTATTCGTTCGTTTTCGCGGGCAGCCGTGCTTGATCCGGGCTGTGCGAT
>JAJDES010000249.1 GCA_029259675.1 Planctomycetota bacterium | reverse complement strand
GCGCAAGAGCCGGGTCAGTTCATCGTTCACCGCGACCACATTGCTGATCGGCTCTTTTGTCGGCATCAGCGCGCTGCGTATCGAATGGACCTGGAGCGGCGTCTGCGCTGTGCTCTTTGGTGCCAAGCTCTCGCTCTGGGGAGTGCCTTGGGCGCTCATCTTGTGATGGTCCAAGTCGGTGCCACTGATCTGGCGAGGAAGCCAGGGGAGAAACTTTGCGCGTCGTTGTAAAAATATCTCGACAACAATAACATGTTAGTGTTATAGCCACTTTAGATGTTATGACTTTGGAGGTCGATATGGCACAAACGCCTGCAGAAATTCAGAAAGCGTATCGCGAGCGGAAAAAGGCCAGTGAGCAAGCTGCTGGTGACGCCACTTATCCGTTTCTCAAGGAGCCCTTTTACCTTTGGCTGGAACGGACCGATGCCGGCGGTGATTGGGCGGCGGCCGAGTGCGAGTTGAACTTGGCATCAATTGAAATGCCGCAATTTGAAGATGATGGTGGGCCGCGACCCAACGACGATGCATTCGGCGACGACCTTGAAAAATATTCCCGCGGCTATGAGAAATCGATAGGGCGCGCCGAGGCGATGGTCGACAATCTGATCGGGGCCGCGAGCTGCATCGCGGCGACGATCAACCAATACAAGCGTCAAGAGATCGAAGCGCGTCTCAAAGAGCTCGAGGTCTCTGACGAGGCTGACAAGGCCACGGCCATGAAACAAGCCGTTCGGCTCAACAAGATCTTGGACCAGCTGGATAAGCAGGTTCGCAGCACCTTTCCACAGTGGAAAGTGAGGGGCATCTGACCCTCAAAGTCGCGGCGTGGCCCCGGTGACCAAACTGAAACCACGCCGCAAACTGAAACGTCTCAACAAAAGGAAGAGACATCATGAATGACTATACTGAAAACACCCAGAACATCAACTTCCGTGATTACATGGCTATGCCGTCTGGCATGGATTTTGAGCGTCTTTTTGACGTGCTTAATGACCATGGCATCGCTGTGGCGAATTCCGCCGATGACTTTCTGGATGCAGAAGATGAAGAAGATGTGATTTACACGATGGACGAGTTGGGTGCGCATCTCGAATTCTACGCGCTCTATTTGCAGGCCAAGGCCCAGGGATTTGAAGCGCTGCGCGACGATGGAATTGACGCCATCTTCTCGGCTGCCGAGTATTCCAGCCCTCTGACGCTCACTTCCCGTGGTGAAGCCGATATCAGCGGTTCGTGGTGCCGCAAGGAAGGTGTTCTTTACATTGTCCATGACGATATCATCGACACGGTTGCGGCAAGCACTGCACGGACCATGCGCAGTCGTAACAAGAAGGACAAGCGCACCGCTGCGTTCTGGCTGAGGGAGATGGCTGAGAGGAAGGCCGAGATGCAGCGCGACGCTGCGTAGGCTGGATTGCCGCCGCCATGACAATCAACCCGCCGGCGAAAGCTGGCGGGTTTTTGTTTGATAGCACGCAGCGAGTGGGGTGTTGCAATAAAGCAACGCAGATCGTCTCTCTCAATAATCAGCGTCGCCTGACATGCTCAGCGCTGTCGAGGATCACCGGCATGCGGTCATGGATCGGGGTTACGGTGTCATTCGCCGCACGCGTCAGGATCGCGCAGGCGGGGAGGTCGATTTAAATTGTCAAGAAACCTGCACACCAAAATTGCCACGCTGCCTCTGATCGATGGCTATGGCGTCGCGTTGGCACTCTAATCTCCCATCAGCGCTGCTGCCTACCCTCCCAACATTGCAACATAAATCACTACAACGTGATTAATGTTTCAGAAATCCGAGCCCTGGGCCGCTATAGCAGAGCTATCCAGCGAGGTGCATTATGGGAAAACAGAAAAGTTGCTTCACTGTCAGCGATGTGAAGAGAGCTGTGGCGGCCGTTTCAGGCTCCGGACTGACGGTGTTCGGTGTGACTATAAGCAACGACGGAAGCATCAGGATCGATACGGCGGCCAACGACGGAGGGCGTGCTACTGACAGTGCTACGAGCTCGTTCGATCAGTGGAAATCGAAACGCGCCGCCTCGGACGACGATTGATGCGTGTCCACATGAAAGGCATTAATTCCGTCCGGAAGAAGCTCTCGAATGGCTCAGTGCGCGTATACTATTACGCATGGAAGGGTGGTCCCTGCTTACCTGGGAAACCAGGAGATCCTGACTTCGTCGAAGCCTATAACTCGGCTGTTCGGGCGCAGCGCGCGCAACCAGAAGGCACGCTGCAGGCTATCCTGAACTCATACCAGAAAAGCCAGAAGTTTCTGGATCTCGCCTCGCGCACCCAACGGGACTACGTGCGGCATATCCGCAAGATTGAGGTTGAGTATCACGACTTCCCTGTAGCAGCGCTCGCGGAGCGAGCTGCGAGAGGCGAGTTTCTAACATGGCGCGACAGGATGGCCAAAACCTCTCGCCGGCAAGCTGACTACACTTATTCAGTGTTGGCTCTGATCGTAGCCTGGGCCTATGATCGCGGACTCGTGCCTGCAAACCCGTGCGAACGGCCTGGCAAAGTCTACAGGTCCAAGAGGATCGACAGTATCTGGACATCAGAGGATGAAGCCACCTTTATGAAGGTAGCCCCCTCACATATCGGCCTTGCCTTTATGCTCGCGCTCTGGACCGGCCAGCGTCAAGGAGATCTGCTTCGTTTGCCCTGGTCTGCTTATGATGGTCAGAGATTACGTCTGCGGCAGCGCAAGACTGGTGCGCGTGTTGAGATTCCTGTTGGCAAGCCGCTTAAAGTTCTGCTGGATCAGACCTCGAGGACTGCGGCTACGATCCTGGCGACAAGCAGGAACACCTCATGGACGGAGTCAGGCTTCAGGGCGTCTTGGGGCAAGGCCTGCAAGAAAGCAGGGGTGGAGGGCGTGACCTTTCACGACCTTCGTGGCACTGCTGTCACCAGGCTGGCCGTAGCGGGCTGCAGTGTTCCCGAAATCGCCTCGATTTCCGGGCACAGCCTGAAGCAGGTCACCGCGATCCTCGATGCGCACTACCTGAGCCGGGATTCGAAGTTGGGTATCTCCGCAATCCAGAAGCTCGAAGCGCACGAAAAAGGAACAAAATCTCCCAACTGACCTCCCAACTGCGGGAAAGCGTCCGGTTGCCTGTCGTCTAAGTGGTTGAAAAATTTGGTAGCGGAGGAGGGACTTGAACCCCCGACACGCGGATTATGATTCCGCTGCTCTAACCACCTGAGCTACTCCGCCGGACCGCGGGCTAGGTATGCCAGCGGTGTCGAAGCGTCAAGGCGGAAAATGCGCGGCGTTGAACTTGTGGGCGCAGCGCGGATGACGCACACTCGCACAGATGAATGATGCCGCCCCGCCCCCGCTCGACGAGATCGCCCACCTCATCGGCCCGGCACATGTGCTGTGCGGCGACGAGGCCGCGCGCTGGTCGGGCGACTGGGCAGGACACATGCGCTGGCAGCCGCTGGCGGTGGCGCGGCCCGCCGATACGGGCGAGGTGGCGGCGCTGGTGCGGCTGGCGAACCGGCACCGGCTGCCGCTGGTGCCGGTGTCGGGCAACACCAACCTCGTCAAGGGCACGGCGGCCGAGGGCGCAC
>JAJDES010000248.1 GCA_029259675.1 Planctomycetota bacterium | reverse complement strand
CGCAAGCCGGGCTACGACCCCTGCGAACTATTCCTCGATCCGCAATTGCGCCTACCCGCATTGCGCGTCATTCGCCGCTTGGCACAAAAGTTCTTGGGCTTCCGTTACCTAATGGACGTCATTCCCCTCGACGCCACGCTCGTCAAGGGCAGCCACGGCAGGGCCCCCAGGGATCCCACCTGCGGCCCGATCTTCATCTCATCCCAACCCTTCGGCGCCTGCGGCCCCGAACCGCAGGCGGGTTCGGTGGATATGCAATCCGTTAAGAGTCGGGTACTGGCCATGCTGGAACGAACGGATTGATTCGGAACTTCATCTGCGCGAGCCCAGCCGACGGGACCGACCAGGTTTCCATGCTCGTAAGTTGCTCCAAAAGCTCCTGCTTCACTCGACACACGCGCCAGCCCCCCCTACCGAAAAACCTGGAGCCATGACTGTTTCGATCTATCAAGTCGATGCGTTCACCGCGCAGATCTTTGCGGGCAATCCAGCCGCTATTTGCCCATTGGAGGCTTGGCCGGAACGCGAATGGTTGCAGGCCGTCGCCCTGGAGAACAATCTCTCGGAGACGGCTTACTTGCTGCCCAAGGGCGACAATTATGAACTGCGTTGGTTCACACCAACCATGGAAGTGGACCTGTGCGGGCACGCGACGCTCGCTTCGGCCTGGGTTGTCTTCAATGAACTGAAGCCCGGCAGCGAACGGGTGATTTTTGAAACGCTCTCGGGCCATTTGTGCGTGGAAGCGCGCGAGGGATTGCTTTGGATGAGCTTTCCCGAGCGACTGGCCACGCTCGTCAAGCGCGGCGAAGCCGGCGCCCTCGATCCACGCATCGAAACCGCCATGGGTGCCAAGGCATCCGAAACCCACGCCGTTCGAAACGAAGCCGGAGTCACCAACTGCATGCTGGTCTTTGACTCAGAAGCACAAGTCGCGGCCCTGGACCCGGATGTTCGCGAATTGGGTCAACTTCAAACCAACGTATTGTGCACCGCTCCGGGAACGGCAGTGGATTTCGTATCACGCTACTTCGCACCCGGTTCGGGGATCGACGAAGACCCGGTCACCGGCTCGGCCCATTGCACAACCGCTCCCTATTGGGGTGCGCGCCTGAACAAGCGGCGCATGCTGGCCAATCAAATTTCGGCCCGCGGGGGCCAAGTTCATTGCGAACTAGACGAGGGCCGCGTGTGGATCGGCGGAGTCTGCGCACCCTACATGAAGGGCGAACTGTATTGAGTTGCGCTAGTTCCCGCGCATCAAGCGCCGGCGCAAGAGGGTCTGCAGGGACAGGGGCGCCTGCCCCTTGCTGCGCACAAGCAACGGCCTAATCGATTTGGCTTGCGCGCGCGAGCCATCGGATTCCGCAACGGCCAGGGCCAACTGAATAGTCAACTCCCCAGGCCCTCCGGAGATGGACAATTCCAAAGCATGCTTCAAGGCTGCAATGCCCTCGGCTTCTTCGCCGGTCACACACATCGCCAGGGCTAGACAAGCTTGAGCGTCCACGTGACTGCCGTCCAACTCCATCGCCGACCGGGCCGCCCGCAGTGCGAGTTTCGAATTTCGCACTTCGACGCTCGGAGCACACAAAGCGGCGATTGCCAAGCTGCGTTGCAAATCAGCGCTTGCAGGCGCTCGCTCCGCGGCCAAGCGCCAATGTCGCAGGGCTTCATCCCAACGGTCCTCAAGCGCGAGCACATAGGCGTAATCGTGATGCGCTTCGGGAGCACTCGGTTCAATGGATATGGCCGCATTTAATGCTTCGAGAGCGGCCTCGGCATCTCCTTCTTCCAAATGCAGTGAGCCGAGCAACATGCGCGCTGCAAAATGATTGTCGCGTTGTTCCACTGCATTCTCTGCAAAGCGCAGAGCGCGCTCCTTGCGTCCCGTCGCCGACAGAGCTTCCGCCATTTCGCGCAGCAAGTCGGGGTTGTTCGGGTTGTGCTTGATGCACTCGCGCACCAACTGCAGGGCTTTGCGATCTTGACCTGCGCTGCGCAACGCCTCCGATAATTGAATCGTTAGAAAATCGCGTTGCGGCGCCAATGCACGCGCCCGCGAAAAAGCTTCGATGGCCTGCTCCGTCTCTCCCGCTTGCATGTGAGCGGCTCCAAGCGCGCTCCAACTCTCCGGGAAAGCCAAGCTGGATTGCTCCAAGAGCTGCTTCATGGCTATGCGCTGGCTACCGCCCCCACCGCGCACCGTTTCCGCCATGGCTTGCAGGATGCGGCCTTCATCGCCGACTGGAACCAGCGTCTCGTCATAGAATTGCGCCGTCCCCGGCAGCGCATTGCGCTCCGGACGCGGGTCCGTCCAATCGTCCGGTGCCGGCAAGCGACGGATGCGATGGTCGGTCATTAACAATTGAATCGCATCCGCTGCTCGGTGCAAGGGCATGTGACAAGCGGCGCAATCGGCTTGACTCTCATCGGGCTTGTCTTCGAGGCTGTCGTGCATCGACTCCCCCGCGTGGCAGCCCATGCACACTTCGCGCACGCGCTTGGCCAAAATCTCCGGTGCCGGCTTGGCGTGCGGATCGTGACAACGAATGCAAGCAAGCGCTCCCGAACTGTTCTCGAAACACGCGCTTTCTCGCAAACGAGTCGAGTGGTGATTGACTTCAAACGTCTCGCTGCCGTCACCGAATTGGGGCAGCACGAGCCCCAACCTAAAGTCCGCAAGTACCTGACCGGGTCGGAATGAAAAAGAGCCGCGACCCAAGCGCTGCAAATGACTATCGAGTTGGGTAGAAGGCTGCAAATGACATTGGTTGCAAACATCGTCCAGGCGCGCGGCGGGTAATTTGCCCGGGTTCACGATCGCCGCGGCAAGTTCCGAATCCCCAACGGCTGGATCCAAGGCCAACTTCACATGCTCGGCGCCCGGCCCGTGGCAACGCTGGCAACCGATGCCCTGCGGCAATTCCAAGGGAAAGCGCGGCGCCACGCCGGCAGCGTCGGAGCCCTCCGGCATGTCCGCATAGGCGTTGTGACAAAACATGCAGCGCGATCCGATGCGCCGCTCAAAGCCCTGGTGGTGGGCGCGGTCGTAGCCTGGCGCCATGCCCCAACTATTGAGTTTCGAGTACCAAACGATGGGGAACTGATAGAGCTCGCCCAATTCATTTTGATGCAAGTAGCTGCGCGAGCTATTGCCCGAACCGAGCACCCAGTCAATTCTCTCTTCGCGCAAGCCAAAAGCTTCGCCGTCATCATCCTCCATCCAGCGGCTGATGAAATACTCACCCGCCCGGGTTTGCATTTGATAGTGCCGACCCGAAGCTGCGTGGAAGAAGTGATTGTTCCGCACAAAATCCTCAACGACCTTGGGGGCGGTCAATTTGAAGAAGGCTCGCGCCATGCCGAGATCCTGATAGCTCTCCGCGATGGCACCGTGACATTCGGCGCAGGCTTGGTCGGGCAGGTAACCCGGCGCAACTCCCGAACTCATCAACCAAGGAAAATCCTCATCCCCTCCGGGGACGGAGCTCCATTCCATGGGCGCCGATGTCTCGCTCAGTTCGGTCCCGATCACGCAGTAGCAAAGCAAGGCGGCGACACCGAGCACGCGGGTTCCGCTCCACTTGGCTTGACCGAGTTCTTTTGCATTACCTGTGTTTGCGTCGACTGAATCCACAAACGGTGACTATACCGCAGCCTTACCGTTTGGACACAAGGCGCCCCCTTCTGCACCTCCTGAACGGAGCCATGGGGGCCAGCTGAGCGCTTAGCGCGCCTCGAATTGCGCTCGCACGAACGTCAGCAGGAGGCGCAAGTCAGCGCGTTTGGGTTTTCGAGCTTCCACTTCGCTCAGAATTGATTGACCGCGCGCCTTCGAGCCACTTTCCCATTCGATCAAGGCCTCTATTGCCGACGTCCCAATCGGGTGGGCGCCGCGGCGAACCGAAAGGTCCAGCTTTTCGCGCGCAACGCCGATTTGGCCGTCGAGCGCCAAAGCCAAGGCCAGGTTGCGCGTTGCCCGGCCGCCGTTCACAACCACGGAATCGGCTCGCTCTGCCAGAGCCAGGCCACGCCTCCAGTCGCGCGAATCCTCGTCGCTCCCAAACAAGCGCAACTCTGTCAGCGCTTGCAGCAATTCGGCACTCGAGGGATTCGAGTGCAGGCCCTGCTGCAGTGCTTTCAACCGCAGCTCGCTGCGGTCATCGCGTTCATGCCAGCTCGCCAAGTCGATCCAGGCCGCAGGTACGCCCGGATTTACCGCCAGCGATCGTTCCATGCTTTCAAATGCTTGTTCAGATTGATCGAGTTCGCGCTGCAATCGAGCCAAGCTGAGCCACCACTCCCCCGCAACGGGACGCAGTTGCGTCGCGCGCAAAAAATGCCGGGCAGCCGCCTCCAAGCGCCTCGATTCCACCAACGTCTCGGCCAACAACGCGTGCAAGAGCGGGTCATCGGAGTCGAGTGCAACTGCGGCCCGCAAGTCCGCCAGCCCCGGCTTGAGCGACCCCGATAGGGCCAAGTTGCGACCTCGCTTGGCCTGGGCCTGCGCGAAGTCAGGACGTAGCGTGAAAGCCTGTCCAAAGGCGGCCGCCGCCGCTGCGTGCTTGCCTGCTCGCTCCAGCGCCGCTCCCAAAATCCAATAGGAATCTGAATCCTCGGGCGGCTCGGCGAGCATGGCGGCTTGCAACTCCAAATGTGAGTCCGGGCCACCGAAGTTCGACTTGACTTGAGCTCGCTCAAGGGCAGAGCGAATCGGGTCCTCGGCTCGCTCCCTGCTGGCGAAGTACTCAAACAATCGCTCCACGCGCATGCTGCTCTGTTCATCCAATGGCCGTAGCCATTCCCCATCGGAATCCCATTCACGCGAAATTTTGTGATCGGTCACCACGGACTGGATCACATCCTCAGTTCGTCGCTGCGGCATATGACAGCTCACGCAATCGCGAGCACTTGGGAAAACATGCGCCGCATCATCGCGCGCCTCCAGTTGCGCCTTGCGCTTGGACGCGTGAGCTTCAACGTCCAATCCACAATCGCGCTCCCCGTGACAGCGGGTGCATGCGCGCCGAAAGTGCTCCTCGCGCCGGGCTTCCGGAACAGCCCGGTGAGGATCGTGGCAATCCAAACATGAAAGCCCCTGCGGACTCGCGAGAAAGCACTCGCTTTGGCGCAGGCGATAGGCGTGGTGATTGATCTCAAAGCGAGCGTCCGTGGGCCTGCCGTCGTCAAAATCGAAATGGGTCATGAACTGACGCAAGTCTTCGCCGGCTACAAAAGCGTAGTCACCTCGTCCGCTTCTGCGAAAGATTGCATCGAACGCACTAGTCGGTTGCAGGTGGCACTGATAGCAAACCTCATCCCGCCGGCCCGGCTCCAGGTCGATGGGATTGAATATGGCGCCTGCAATGTCTTGCTCGGAACTGTTTGGGTCCTCAGCCAATTCGACGTGGGCGGCTCCGGGTCCATGGCAACGCTGGCAGCCCACACCCTCCGGCAAATGCTCCGGATACGTCGCCGGGTCGAAGCGGTCGTC
>JAJDES010000247.1 GCA_029259675.1 Planctomycetota bacterium | reverse complement strand
CCAGCCGCTCCCCCGCCGCCCACATGCGCCCGCCAGCGGCAACTGCAAGTTCGTGCAGTCCCTGGGTTCCTTCGATTTGAACGAGTGCATCGCCATCCCACCGATGAAGGGATTCCGCCGCGATCCAAACACTGCCGTCGCCCGCTTCCGCGATGCTGCGTATGCCCATCACTTGCTCGTTCGGCATCGTCACGACATGCACAAGCGAATCCTTCTCACCGTAGAAGAGTCCTTCCCGGGTCGCGGCCCAAACGCCGCCCCTTGAGCTTCGACATAACTTTCGAATTCTCTCTGCACCTTGAACGGGTACAAATTCATTGTCGCGCAACACGACTAAGTGATCTCCGCCTTCGGTCGCGATCCACAAGCCGCCTTGCTCGTCCTCGCACAGCGCCTTGATTCGGTTGTCCCCCGGATTGGGCTCTCTCGCGAGATCAAATAGCTCGAAGTGGATTCCATCGAAACGAACCAAACCGCCCATTGTCGCCAACCAAAGGAAACCGTCTTTGGTTTGGACAATTTCGTTCACTGAGTTTTGCGGTAGTCCATTCGTAGCGTTCCAAGTTTGGCCCTCATACCAGCGCAATTCCTGAGGCGCATCCGCCGTAACTTTGCTGCCCTGAGCGCCTGCCGGTCGAACCGTCAAAGCCAACATTGCATGCATGGCTAGCACTGAGCACAAACCCCTGAGCAACGTGTGCTTTGAAATCTTCCTGTGGAGGTTCATGCCCAAATTAGCTCGCAATTTGTGGACTCCATTTCGCAGGTTTGAACAGAGTCTTTGTCATTTGTTCGAGTGAAGGTGTCCAATTCGAGCGAGCGATGCTCGCTCCGGGGGCAGCTTGCGAACTCAGGAAGAACCGGCGCCTACGCGACGAGTCAGCACAACAAATCAGCGCTGGCCCAAGAACGGGTGTCTCAAACTAACTCGCATCGGCGATCTAGTCGATGCTCGAAATCAAGTCGTGCACCCAAAAAGAATTCCGAAATCCAGGACAGCTCGGCGCGCTCCCTTGGCTCCGGTTTTCGTTTGCGGAGAAGCTATCCTTCCCAATCGGAGCGAGCTTGCTCACCCCGCCGAGGAACGTCACCTTGCCGCTCTCGCGCCAACCTGATTCGGAGCGGGAAACGCCCTAGTTGCCGCGCCTGCCACAATCACGGGTTGCTTGAGCCGAGGCTCCGGGTCCACTCGCCGCTTTTTTTTAAAAGGCTCACTTCAATCGGGAATTTTCGAATCCAACCGGCACCTTCCGCGCGAAGTCATAGAAGCAGAAATGAATCCATCCGCATGCCATGGCAGCCCCTGCTTGGGGCGGGAACGAACTCAGCACAAATTAGGTCGCGGCTCGACTCCTGATTTGAATAGAAGCCCAGAGCTTGCATTGGGTGCGACACGAAGCCTTGATCAGCCGAGAATCATCAAATTCCGCGCGATTGGATCACTACACTCAAGCCGTTCTCGGCCCGGCATGATCAACATGTACCGGCACCCCATTTCTGCCCTCTGCGATGACACCCATTAGCTCCGACTCTCTCCTTGCGGCGGCGCCCACCCGAAACAGCAGCGTTGCGACCCTACAAAGTGTCCAGCGCAACTACCGCCGCGGCAAGGTCACCGTCCAAGCTCTGAAAGATGTTGATTTGTGCATCGAGCGCGGCGAAGTCGTTGCTCTGACCGGACCTTCGGGTTGCGGGAAATCCACCCTGTTGAATGTGCTTTCTGCCGTGGACCGCGCCGATGGCGGAGATGTCATGGTTTGCGGGCTGGATCTGCGCCGAGTCGCCGAAAGCGAGTTGACATTGTTGCGGCGGCGAAAAATCGGTGTCGTCTTTCAAGACTTCCAATTGATGCCCAATTTGACAGCAGAAGAAAACATCGGTTTACCCTTGGCCCTGGATGGACAGCAAGATTCCGACCGCGTTCTGCACCTATTGGAAAGAGTCGGTCTGGCCCGTCGGCTAGGACACTATCCATCGGAATTGTCGGGTGGTGAACAACAACGAGTTGCCGTCGCCCGAGCCTTGGTTCACCGCCCCGAGTTTGTGGTAGCCGATGAACCGACCGGCAATCTCGACTCTTCCAACGGCAAGGAAATCCTGGCGATGTTGATGGAGATTCGGCTCGAAGAGGGGGCGGCCTTGGTTATCGCAACCCACGACAAAGAAGTTGCCTCAAGGGCCGATCGGGTGGTCCGTTTGCGCGATGGTCAGGTGCTCGGGGCACACAGCTAAATGATCCTGCGCTCACTTTGGTTGCGTCCGACGCTCGCTCAACCGACGCGGGCACTTATCACCGTGCTGGGAGTCGCCATCGGCGTGGCTTCGGTGGTCAGCACCTTGCTGGCGAGTCGAGCGGCCATCGCCTCCATGAGCGCGGATGTGCAAAGCGTCGCAGGTGAATCACGTTTGGAAATTTCGAGACCCGGCGGCTTTGAAACCTCTGACTTGGAAGCCCTGCGGCCCATTTGTACCGAAGCCCTGCTGGCACCGGTAATCGAAAGAACGGCACTTTCTCCCGATCTGGGTGACTTGGTGCGAATCCTGGGCGTTGATCTGCTGATCGACCAAGAGCTGCGGAGTATTCGACTGGATGCCACCGGCAATGAACTTGAGGCGGCTCGCAATTCCATGCTGCACGCTTCCGGCGTGGCCGTGTCGGAGTCCCTCTCAAAAGACCTTGGCATCGGCGTCGGCGAAGAATTCGAATTGGTTATTCGCTCCCGGAAAGTGACGCTTCAAATTGCGGCCGTCTTCAAGCCCGAGCGATTCGACTCGGCCTGGGACAGGTTTATCCTTGCCGATGTGGCCCTGGCGCAGGAGCTGTACGGCTTTGAAGGACGAGTAGACAGAGTTGAGATCAAGCCACGCCTTGAGCTGAATCTCCAGCAACTGGCCTCGCGCGTTGAAGGCTTGCTCCCACCGACTTATCAAGTCCAACCGGCTTCCGCCCGGCGCGATGAGGGCGAGCGCTTGGTGCGTGCCCTGGAATTCAATCTAACCGCACTCGCGGGTGTATCCATATTGGTCGGCATTGTCCTGGTCGCAACGACCCTGGCCACCTCCGTTGTCCAGCGCCAAAACCAAATTGCTTTGCTGCGTTCGCTGGGCGCCTCTCGCAGTCAAATTGCCCGGGCCATACTGGTTGAAGCCGGCGCCATCGGCCTTGTGGGTGGAAGCCTCGGAGTCGCACTCGGATGGATCGGAGCCGACAGCGCCGTTTCCAGTGTCCGCGCTACCGTGGCCACGATTGCGGAAGGAGTCACACCGGGAATCATTCGGCTCAAATGGGAATGGGCACTGACCGGCATTTCACTGGGCTTCTTCGCATCCATCTTCGCGGCGCTGCTCCCCCTGCGGGAAGCCCTGCGCACGCCGCCGATTCAGGGACTGCGTTCCCAGCACCCGCAAAGCATCGCCGGCCGACCCTGGAAAATGCGCGCCGCGCTCTTCGCACTCCTGGTTGGCGCCGCAGCCTTTTTTGCCAGCCTTCCGCCCCTTGCGGATCGCCCTATTTGGGCCCTGGTTTCCGCACTCTTCTTGCTGTCAACGCTGCTCGTTTTAGCGGGACCGCTGATCGACATCTGTGCCGGCATTCGCCCTCGCTTCATGGGCGCGGGAGCCGCGATCTCCATACGGCTCGCACAGGCCGCCCTGGAGGCCAGTCGCACTCGCGCAGCTTGGGCTGCGAGCGCCGTTGGGGTTTCTGTGGCCCTGGCCGTTTCGATGACCACGATGGTCGGCTCCTTTCGCCAATCCGTCGTGGATTGGACGGCTCAAGCCATGCCTTCGGATCTCTATGTTCGCCCGCTAACGACCGTGGGCGGAGCATCGGCGGGAACCATCGACCCGGCTCTGACCGAAGTGGCTATCGACACTTTCGGCGCGGACTTCGTCGACCCCTTCCATCAATCAAGTGCCCACTACAAAGGGAACTTGATTCTATTGGGCGGAGCCGCATTCACTGTTGTCGCGCAACACGGTGGCGTTCCGTTCCTGGACGGCCGACCCAGTCGAGAAGTTTTCGCGGAGGCAGCAGAACGCTCGGCCGCTGTCGTCAACGAGCCGTTTGCCAGGCGCTACAAAGTCAAAGCCGGGGACACGCTTTCGATTGATACTCCGGCCGGCTTCATCGAACGCGAGATTGCAGGTGTGTACCGCGATTACTCCGGTCACATCGGACGCGTGGTCATCGCGCTCGAAGACTACTTGAAGGCTTATCCCAATGAGGGCCCGAAAAGCATCGCCATATTCCTGCCACCCGATCAAGACCTTGAGAGTTCGCGCGCAAATTTCATGCAGGCCCTCGCCGGAGCCTATTCGGTCGAGGTGTTGAACAATCGCGAACTGCGCGCAGAAGTATTGCGCATCTTTGAAGGAACCTTCGCCGTCACCATTGCGCTGCAAATCATTTCGTCCCTGGTGGCAGCGATTGCCGTCATAGCGGTGCTGAGCGCCCTGATTCGGGAGCGACGTAGGGAATTGGCCGTGGTTCGAGTTCTTGGAGCTTCGCGCACGCAACTTTTTAATTTGGTGCTCAGTGAAGCCTTTCTGCTCGGTCTTGCGGGAACGCTGGGTGGACTCTTCATCGGCTTGATTGTCGGCTACGTGCTGGTAACCGTCGTGAACCTTCAATCCTTCGGCTGGTCACTCGATTTTGTCATCCCAGGATCCATTTTCATGATCTTGATGATCGTCATACCCGCCTGCTTATTGGCGGGACTCGCGCCCGCCTTCATGGCCTTGCGCACTGCACCCAGGGAGTCCTTGCATGCAAACGGTTAAGTGGATTTTGCTTTGCGCGCTGGCACTTGGGAGCACTCCGCAGGAGTGGCAACGGGTCATGCCGGGCATGACGAGTTCCTTTCCAAAGGATCACGGAGCCCATCCGGCGTACCGAATCGAATGGTGGTACATCACAGGTCAGCTTGAATCGACTGCGGGCCGGCGCTTTGGATTCCAATTCACCGTCTTTAGGCGCGGTCTAGGTGACACACCGAATCCAAAATCAGGTTCAAAGCTGCGAGCTTCCCAGGTGCTGGCCGGCCATCTCGCCATTACCGATATCGACAATCAGCGCACACTGTTTGCCGAGCGCCTGCGCCGCATGGGAAGTCCGCTTGCAACCGCATCCGAACAAGATCTCAACTTGCATTTGGAAGACTGGTCACTGAGCAGGAACGAGAACGGGCGTATCGCACTTCGGGCCGCCGACGCGAAGACCGGTCTGCGGCTGCAATTGGAACTTGAGCCACGCAAACCCCTGGTTCTGCACGGGGACGCCGGTTACTCCTCAAAAGGCGCCGATCCCGGCAACGCCTCCGCTTATCACTCCTGGACGCGGCTGGGGAGCACCGGCGAAATGGGCATCAACGATCAGAACTTTGCCGTCAAGGGCGAAGCGTGGTTCGACCATGAATATGGAAGCAGTGTCCTGGAGGAAGGTGTCAGCGGTTGGGACTGGTTCGGCTTGCATTTGGAGGACGGCAGAGACTTGATGCTGTTTCGGTTGCGGCGCAAGGATGGGTCTCGCGCACCTGCATCCGCGGGCAGCTTGATCGCAGCGGATGGCTCCGTCACAAACTTGGACGCGCAAGACTTCATCATCAACAGCCGCGAGACTTGGGTTAGCCCGGCAACCGGAGCCCGTTATCCGGCGGCTTGGTCGCTGGAAATCCCCACCGCGGGACTTTCCCTAGACATTCAGCCCTTGGTGCCCGACTGCGAATTGGCCACAACTCAATCGACGGGAGTCGCCTACTGGGAGGGACCCGTTGCGATCAGCGGCAGCGCACAAGGTCGCGGCTATGCCGAGTTGACCGGCTACGCGGGATCCATGGAAGGACGCTTCTAACCGAGCACGCCATACAACTGCGCATGCGGTTAACCGGCAACGGCGATCTTCTCCTGCGACGATCCAAGCCGGCTGCCTATGATTTTGGCAGCATGGGAAAGAATCGCTAAGCTCTCCATCGCTATGGAACCCAGCCCCGACAACGTACGCAGTGCCTTGGCGCAATTTGGAGTTAGGCAGCAGAAGATCGTTTCCGGCCTGTTCGGAGCCATGATTCAAAATCCGTCGCGCGTACGCGATAGGGAATGGATCTCCGAGCAATTGACCGAAATGGCCGTGGCCGCCGGCGAATTCGAAGCCGATTCTTCCACGGATGCCGTGCAAGCACTGCAAGACTTTCTGCAAGGCAATGCAGCCGAAATGCTAAACGCCAGTTTTTTGCTCTTTCAACGCGTCGCGTTGGACCTGGAGCACAAAGCCACCAGCGGATTCACGTTTGATGAAGCCATGCGCAACGGCCTCGAATACTTTCCTCCCAAGTAAGGCTGCCTTTGGGGCACAACGAACTTGCCCCTACGATTGCCTTGCTCGCGACCTGCACGGCCGGCGACCCAACGCATGACGCGCAAGCTTCAGCTCTCCATCGAGATGCTCTCCGTGTCTACTTGGGTGGCAAGGATCGTGCGTAGCTCAGTCCCAGTCCAATCCAATGAGCCAGTTGCTCATCGCTCGCAAAGCCTGCAGGCTCAACTTGGACGAAGCCGCGCATCGGTCGCTTGGTGAAATCCATCGGCCGCGCATGGGGCCGCCCCAGGGCCTCATCAAATTGGTCGGGACCAACCCGGACAATGAGTTCCCGCCTTCCAGTTGGCCCTCCGATCATGTTTCCGTTGGCGAAGAAGCAAGTGCCCCCGAACATCTTCTTCTCAGTAATCCCACGCTTGCCGTGTAGCAAATCGCGCATCCGCAGAACCGCTTCGCTCTCGGGCAACGGCGCACTGCGCTTTGCCGGTTTGCCATGTCGAGTCATAATTGGTTTTGCCAACGCGGCCTCTCCCGCTAACTGAAACGTGGCCGCGAGCACCCGCCGCCGAGGCTCGCATCGAATCGAAGCCTGCAGCGGAACGCCTGGATCGAACGAGAACTCAATCGTTTGGCCCGCTTACGGAAGTTCATCATGCTTTGGAAGTTCCGATGTGGGCAAAAACCACTTGGCTCGACTGGCCCAGAAGATACTTCGTTGAGGTGCGATTCCCGGGTCGCCGTCGATCGAACCGGCGGGCACGACCCAGTAGCGGCCGGTAGATGACAAGCAGGGCATCGCCGAGCCGCAGGTTGTGCAAAAAGCCGTGGGGAATTTCGGCTCACCATCGAGCATGTACTTGCCCACGAGGTCGCTGCCCTTCACCCACTCCATAGCGTCGGGTCGAACAAACATGTTCGCTGCGTGCGCGCTGCCCGTGAACCGTCTGCAACGGGAACAATGGCAATACTGGAAACCCAGCACTTCGCCAATGAGCCGAAACTCTACGGCCCCACAGAGACAACGCCCGTCGATGCCAGACTTCTGTTTAGATGCACTCATGAATTCACTTTAATTTCCAGCTGGCCGCCGTGCATGGCTGAGCTTTGATTTCTGCCCCGCGAACCGATTCTCAGCAGTGGCACTGCAATTGAATCACTGAGTATTCACGCTCGAGGGATTCCTGAAGCCTGCTTGGTGCACTCAACTGCAGTCTCTACGGATTTCACAGTAGCCCGCCAAGTGAATCGCCACAGGTACTGGCGAAACACTAGTATTGCCCGCATGCACTCCCGCAATGCGAGCGAGCCTTTTTGGCTTCAACTCATCGGTTCCCGCTGGGGCATTTTCTTGGCCGCATGGCTTTTGGCCGCCTGCTCTGATGAAAAGCCCGAGCGATGGATCAAACTGGCCCATCACTACGATCCGATCGAGGCAGCGATGTCGGCGCCATTGGACTCGTTCCGCTTCTCCATTCCCGATGAGAGATGGATCTGGAAAGAGGACGCCAAATTGTGGAGCGCGCCCATGGATCCACGCGTAGCCGCCCTGCGTTCACATCACACTCTGACTCCTTCATTGGAGGTCGACGGTCGAATTCTCACAAAGCAATCGAGGGCGGATACCACATTTTCGATAGACAAGTTTTGGATTTCGAAAAAGAGGGTCACTTTGGCCCAAGGCAGTCACGACCCGATTCCGAGCTCAAGTTCCATCGTTTTCACCATGGACAGCGGGAAGCGGATTGCTCCGAAGCCATTTGAAACATCAACCGCCTGGAGAGTTTCTTCCGGATCAACGATTGCTGACGGATTTCGAGTCGGACCAAATAGTCCCGTCGAATTTTTCATTCCGATTGAAGCCAACTCGACATTGCGACTCAGCCTCGACTACTTGGTGGCCGGACCCAACGCCGGGGACGAGCGCCGAAGCTTTCAAATTTTGGCCGGCGAGCAGTTGCTGTTTGAACAACCGGCCGATGACCTGGAGCAGCTGGGCAACAATCGCCTGGCAATAGACTTACCCGTATCTCTAGGCCCCCGTCGCCCCCTGCGCTTCCGCGTTCAAGGTTCGGACGTGATCGCCACGATTCACTCACCCGTAATTCATACACCGGGCACCAAGGTCGCCGCAAAACGGGACGTGATTTTCATTTCGGCCGACACGTTTCGAGCGGACAACCTCGCCTGCTACGGAGGCGACCCGCAGATCGCGCCGCATCTGAATCAATTCGCGGAACAATCCGTGCGCTTCGAAAATTCCTGGTCCGCGGCGATTTGGACACTCCCCTCCCACGCCTCGTTGCTGCTCGGCCTTTATCCCTATGAGCATGGGTCCGTGCACACGAGCGCCTTTGCCAGCCCGGAGCTGCCCAGTCTCGCTGAGCACATGTCTGCCGCGGGCTACCGCACGGTCGCCGTTACCGACGGTCGCTATGTTTCCGACACCTACGGTTTGGACCGCGGATTCGAGTCATTCCTGAAGCTCAATGCATTGTCCGCGGACGATACAATCCGCAACGCGTTTGATGCTCTCGATGCAGACGATGGAAGACCGCTGTTTCTGTTCCTGCACAGTTATCAAGTGCATACGCCCTATTATCATTCCGAAGAGACCCGTCAGCGACTTGGCAAGAAACTTCGCCTGAGTGAATCAAAGCAATTGATTGCTGATGTGGGGCGCACATTGCTTGAGCTTCGCGCCCAGGAAACAGCAAAGGGCGCCGGCGGCAGAAACGCAATCAACTCATTGCTTCCGCGCGAAGATTGGAGCGGCATATTCAATCGAGTCCTTCCGGTTCTCGTTGAAGCCGGTGCCGTCAGCGCAGATTCCGGTCGTGAAGAGGTTGCGCGCTGCATCGAACGTCTGTACTTGGGTGGGCTGGCCGAATTCGACGCACAAATTGGACGCTTGTTCGACGGCTTGAAATCCCGCGGCAAGGAGCAAGACACCTTCGTTCTGCTCACTAGCGATCACGGAGAAGCCTTCGATGAGCACGGTCTTTACTTTCACAGTCGCGGCACCTGGGACGAGGTTTTGCGCGTCCCCCTGCTCATCCGGGGACCGGGGCTGGGAGCGGGGGCGCACACTCAAGCCGCATCGGGAGTCGACATTGCTCCAACCATCACTTCACTTGTTGACGTCAATCCCGACTCCGGTTGGAGCGGACACTCTCTCTTTAGTCATCCAGCGGGACCCGAAGCCCAATTCGTGGTCGGATTTGATTGCGCAAGGCTGGAGGAGCCCTCCCTCATGCTCATCGACGGTCCCTGGAAGCTGAGCACACCGCTCGCCTCCATTGACGACTCCGCAATTGCACCCAGGTCGCTATTCAACTTGGAAGCCGATCCCGGCGAACAGCGCAATCTAATTCAATCCGATCCCGAGCGCGCCACGCTCTTGTTGGATCGCTGGCGCAGCACAATCGAAGCCTCACTCGTTGGGCGAGCTACGGCTATGGAAGCGGTGCTGAGTCAAAAAGAACTTCTGGACTTAGAAGCTCTGGGGTACATAGGCGAGTAGTTCCCAAACTAAAAGCGTACGAATCCTTTCCGTCTTTGGTCGAGCAAGGCCCGAATCCCCCAAGCGCCGCGTCGACAATTGCTGCCAATTTCCCTGGGGCCGCGATCTCGGTTAAGACTCACGAAACAGCTCTAAATAGGACTTTCGCGAAGATGTCTGTGGCAGCACGGAAGACGCTCAGGTTGGCGCGGCTTGCCCGCGATCAGCATACTGGCCGCCATAAGAACCATGAGCCACGGATTGTGCAGCCCGAATTTCCCCACTCATGATCGGGGCCCAAGCTCAATGCTACGACAAACAAACGCGCATTCGCCGAAAGCGACTGAGGTCATGCAAAATTTGACTGCTTCCAAGCCTATTGAGCCGGTAGTCCCCGCCAATCATTCATCGCATCGGCGCTGGAGAACCATTCGGCGCGCACTCCCCGCCGGCTTGGCGATGGCCGGCATTCTCAGTTCTTGCACGGCGGTCCAACGGGACCGTGCTCCCGTAACGCCACAGCGGCCGACCTTTTCTTCCGACACCTCAACCACTGCCTTCGGAACCTTTGAACTTGAAGCCGGCGGCCTATGGGACCCCAGCGATCAAATCGACACACCTGCAACCTTGAAGTACGGGTCCGGTGAATCAACGGAAGTGTTCGTTGGCTGGTCGCCCCTCTTCTACTTGAACACTCCAACAGGCAGAGAGACCGGTGTCGGCGACGTTGTTTTGGGCACGCGTCACCGCTTTATGGAAGAGACGGATGAGATGCCCTCTGCGGCCTTTCAAGCAACGGTCAAGTTGCCCACAGCCGACGAAGGCGAAGGTCTGGGCAGCGGCGAGCTCGACGCTTCATTCGCCGGCATCCTGACGAAGAATATTGAGCGCTATGTCGTGACCGGCTACTACAACCTGGAAGTACTCGGCGACCCGAGCGGCGGCACCGATGTCGCGCACGGACTGGCACTGGCCACCAGCACGCCGATTTCCGGCAACATCGGCGCGTTCGGCGAATTGGCGGGAGTTTTCATTCCCGAACAGGATGACGAGCAAGTTTTCACAACGCTGGGCTTCACCTTCAATCCGCGCGCCTCGCTTGTGTTCGATCTGGGCGTGGTGATTGGGCTCAGCGATGATGCGCCCGATTTCCAGTTGGTCTTCGGCATGACCCGCAACTTCGGACACTACTAGGCAGCGGGTCCCTCAACTTGGGCAAGCGCTGGAACGCTTAGCGCCAGAGCCCCGGGCTGCGCTCGCCATAGGGCCGCCGTGCAATTCGGGCTTGAATGTCGCCACGACTTCGTACGATGCAAGCCATGCGAATATGTGTCGTTGGGTCCGGACCGGCCGGTTTGCGTGCAGCCGAAGTCGCCGCGGAGCGCGGAGCCGAGGTCACCGTCTTCGAAGCCAAGCGCTCGGTCGGCCGCAAGTTGCTCGTAGCGGGCAGAAGCGGACTGAATCTCACGCACGACGAAAGTTTCGAGAGCTTTCTTGGGCGCTACAGCGGTGATGACTTGCCAATTGACCGTTGGCGGCAATGGCTGCACGAATTCGACAGCGCCACGCTCAGGCGCTGGGCCGCTGACTTGGGCGTTGAGACCTTCGTTAGCGGAAGTGGAAAAGTGCTTCCCTTGCCCGTCAATGGGCAAATGAAGGCCACACCCCTGTTGCGACATTGGATTGCCCGGCTAGCCAAGTTGGGTGTCCACATTCGCACCAATCAACGTTGGATAGGATTTGATGCGGACAAGCAAATGCTCTTCGAGCATGGGGGCGAATGCACAACCCAAGCGTGGGATGCCGTCATTCTTGCGTTGGGTGGTGGATCCTGGCCCAAGTGCGGCTCGGACGGATCGTGGACAAGCATCCTTGAAGCAGCGGGAATTAGGGTGGCTCCCTTGCGTGCATCCAATTGTGGATGGGAAACTTCTTGGCCCGCAGACCTATTGAGACAAGCCGAGGGGCTTCCGCTCAAGAACCTACAAGTGCACGCCGGCGACCAAGCACGGAGCGGCGAATTGACGATCACTCGCTACGGCTTGGAGGGTGGGCCCCTGTATGCGCTCGGCCCCACGCTGCGCACCATGCCGGATCCCGGCATTGCCATCGACTTCAAACCCCATCAGAGCAAAGCCGACTTGTTGCGGCGCATGGGCAATGTGCAACGCAACTTCACCCGCGAAGCATTCCGGCGCCTTAACCTCGATCCTGGAACCCGCGCAATTCTCAAGTACATGCCAGGGCGCGGGCCTTGGACATCTTCTGAGCAAGTCACCGCGGAACTCAAGCATTGCCGCATCGAGTTGAGTGGTCCGCGGCCTTTGCGGGAAGCCATCTCCAGTGCCGGTGGAATCGCGTGGACGGAATTCGATGAGAACCTGATGCTCAAGCGTCTACCCGGGGTGTATGCCGCCGGCGAGATGATTGACTGGGATGCCCCGACCGGCGGCTACCTACTACACGCCTGCTTGGCCACGGGCACGCTCGCCGGTCGCGCCGCAGCACGCAATCCGAAGTAGGCGAGCAACTCCTTTCAGACAAGATCGAAGGATTCGCCCTCCCTGGTGGCCGCTTCCCGCGGCAATTGGCGAGAGAATGGAATGCACGCCTGCACAAGGACCATTGCCGATTCCTAGCGCCGAGTTCGTGCGCCACGAGATCGAATGAGCCATAGAGCTCGGTCCCGATCTGCTCCCATTCACGACAGCCTCCACCGCGAAGCATCGGCGTCCTAGCCGACCGTGGGCGGGAATGGAAGCGGCAAATTGCCCACGAATCGGGTGAGGCTCCGGGCCTCACTTTCCGCATTTTGATGCTGCCAGTCGCGAGTTCCTCAACTGAGGCTTGCCACAGGGCTCACCGGTAATACCGTTCGAGGACCTTTTCCGGTCAAGTTCATTCGCGTCTCCCCCGCTTCTCACAAAATGATCATTCGTTGCCTGCTCCAGTCCATCCTGGCTGGGCTTTGCCTTGCGTGGTTTTCGCCTGCCCATGCCGCACAAGAACAAGTTGTGTCCGTGCAGCAAGTGGAGTTCGCCGAACGGCTAACGGAACTTGAAAGCGGAGATGCGGACGGCCTTTTTCGAATTGGCTTCGATTTCTACGAACGCCTCGACGGCAGCCCTAAGGATTTGATCAGGCTCGAATTGGCTGCCGAAGCCTTTCAGCTGGCAAGGGATGCCAATCCGGACCACCCCTACGCTGCCGAGTGGGCAGAAGTTGCGAAGGAAAAGTTCGAGGAGCTGAATAAGCGCGTCAATCCCGACCTGATGAAAATGCTCTTTTCCGTCATCGGCGGGCTCGGCATTTTCCTGATCGGCATGCGCAACATGTCCGATGGAATTCAAGCCATTGCCGGCAACCGGCTGCGCAGCATGATCAATGCGCTGACGGAGAATCGCTTCTTGGCAATCGGCGTGGGAACCGGCGTGACTTGCCTCGTGCAATCCAGTTCCATCACGACGGTGATTGTTGTGGGCTTGGTCAACAGCGGATTGATGCAGTTGCATCAAGCCATAGGCGTGATCATGGGCGCCAACGTCGGCACAACCATTACCGGCTGGATCCTAGTGCTGAAAGTGGGCAAGTACGGCCTGCCGATCCTCGGTGTCAGTGTCTTTGCCTATCTGTTTTCCAAGCGGGATCGCCTTCGTTTCATCGCCATGGCCCTAATGGGCCTGGGCATGATCTTCTTCGGGCTTGAGCTGATGAAAAACGGCTTTAAGCCGATGCGCGATGTCCCCATGTTCCAGGAGGCCTTCGCGTGGTTCACTGCGGACAGTTACACCGGAGTTCTAAAGTGCGCCGCCGCAGGTTGCGTCCTCACCTTTCTGGTCCAGAGTTCATCGGCAACACTGGGCATCACGATCGGCCTGGTCTCGACGGGTGCGATTCCCTTTGAAACGGCAGCCGCGCTCGTGCTTGGCGAGAACATCGGAACGACCATTACAGCCTGGCTCGCTTCAATCGGCGCAACAGTCACTGCCAAGCGCGCAGCCTACGCGCACGTGTCCTTCAATCTCATTGGGGTGGTGTGGATCACGGCAGTGTTTTTCATTTACATCCGAGTCATCAACAGTTTCGTGCAGTGGAAATTCGGCGACGGCCCGGTGGGCCTGCGACTGGATCAAGCCAACTACGCTCAAATTGTCACCTTTGGCGTCGCGGCCGTTCACACGGGCTTCAACGTCACCAACACTCTGATTTTCATTCCGTTCGTGCGCGGCTTTGCAGCCTTGCTCGAACGAGTTGTCCCCGATCCCTCGGTCAAGGAAATCCCGCATCTCTCCACGCTCGACATCCGCCTCATTGAGTCCCCTGTTCTCGCCATTCAAAACAGCCGTGGTGAGATCAAGAAAATGGCGTTGGGCGTGCACAAGATGCTCGACTGGACAGGCGACTTGCTTAAGTCGGATCATCCGGACCCTGAACTCGTCAAGAAGGTTTTGCACCGCGAAGCGATCCTCGACAACGTGCAACAGGAAGTGATTGAATTCCTGACCGAGGTCTTGGCCGCATCAACGCCGCAAAGCGTAGCCACGGAAGCTCGCCAGCAACTGCGCGTAGCTGATGAGTATGAGTCGATCAGCGATTACATCAGCAAGATCCTCAAAGCTCACTTGAGGCTTTGCGAGCACAAGCTGACGCTCAAGGACTCTGAGCAACAAAAACTCTGGGGGCTGCACACTCGGGTGAGTCATTACGTGGATCTCATCACGGATGGATTTGAAAACCCCCATGCCAACAACCTTCAACGAGCCACAACTGAGAGTAAGGCCATCAACCATGTGGCCAAGGAGATGCGCAATGCTCACCTTGAATCACTTTCAAAGGAACGCGTGGATCCGATTCAAAGCATGTCCTACTCAACGATGCTCAACGCTTACCTTCGCGTACGCGCGCACGCCAAGAACATCGCCGAGGCCCTTGAGTAGCCACGCAGGGCTGGGCACAGCGTCTGAATTGGGCCTATTCTGCTGAATGGCCTCAATCCTCAGGGCTGTGCAATCTCCTGCCGTGCATTTCTCCTGCCGTGCATTCCTCCTAGCAGTACATTCCTCCTAGCAGTACATTCCTCCAGGCTGAGCAAATCCGAGCTGCCTGGCCGGTGCTCGGGCCCGAGCAAGGGTTTTGCGTTGCGCAAAGCGGCTGGATGGGGCGATCTCGCTGATTTGGGCGATGCCGCTGAGCTGGGTCCTGCAGCTGTGGCGTGCGAAGTCCCATTCGGGAGGGCTAGGGGACTCTCCACCATCAGGCAAATCGGTTAGAACTAGCCCGAATCCCACCTCTCCACGAAACCGTATGAGTATCCCTATGACACGCCTTCTGTACGCCTCTTCGCTGGCCCTTCTGATTACAGGTTGCCAAGCGATGAAAATGGAATCGACCACTCGAGAAGTAGTCACCACTGCGCCGGACTATTGGGGCAGTTATGGTATCGACGAAACGGCAATCAATACCAGCATCAAGCCCGGCGACGACTTCTACGCCTATGTCAATGGAACTTGGTTGGACAGGTTTGACATTCCCGCTGATCGTTCGCGCTACGGGGGCTTTACTTTATTGGCTGAAAAGTCAGAGCAACGCGTCAAGTTCATCATTGAGGACTTGGCCGAAGCCAATCCGCCCGTCAACACGTTGGAAGGCAAAATCGCGGCAGTCTTCAATGCCTACATGGACGAAGATGCGATCGAAGCCAGAGGCCTGCGACCCGTCCAACCCTTTTTGGATCGCATCGCGGCCATCCAAACTCGCGAAGACCTCGCCACGCTTTTTGGAACGGTGGGATACGGAAGTCCCTACAGCGCCTTTGTCGGGCTCGACCCCAAGAATCCGAAACGCTACATCTTGCAAGTGGGTCAGGGCGGACTTGGCTTGCCCGATCGCGACTTCTACCTAGTTGACAATGAAAAGAACCTAGAGATTCGCGCCAAGTACCACGCATACCTCTCGTTCTTGCTCAGTGAAGCCGGTTACGACGATGGCGACGCCGCCGCCGACATGGTTCTCGAGCTGGAAACCAAAATGGCACGCGCCCATTGGGACCGCACGCTCGGGCGCAACCGCGACCTCACCTACAACTTGCTCACACAGGCGGAGCTGGTTGCTTTGGCCGGCAACTTCCCCATTCGTGCCGTTCTGGAAGCGGCCGGACTTGCAGCCGAGCAAGAAATGGTTGTCGGACAAGTTGCTCCGACGGCCGAGGAGATTAAGGCTGCCGGACTAACCGCAGAACAACTCTCCAAGCTGGGAACGGGAGTGGCCGGGCTCTTTCAATTGGCCGGCTCGGCTCCGCTCGATCATTGGAAGGCTTACCTTGCCGCCGGAATTCTTTCGAGCAATGCGGGCACCCTGCCGAAGCGCATCGACGATGCCAATTTTGACTTCTACGGGCGCACATTGCGCGGACAGCCGGAACAACGCGAACGCTGGAAGCGTGCGGTCTCTGTGACCCAAGCTGCACTTGGCGAAGGCATCGGCAAGGTCTACGTCCAGCGCCACTTCCCCGTCGCCAACAAAGCCGCCATGGACGAACTGGTTGGCAACTTGCGCCTCGCTATGGCCGCCAACCTGAAGGAAATTGATTGGATGGGTGCGGACACAAAGCTGGCCGCGCACGACAAGCTCTCCAAGTTCACGCCCAAGATCGGTTACCGCAAGAACTTCGAGACCTATGAAACGCTCGAAGTAACCCCGGACGATGCGTTCGGCAATTCAATGGCTTCCGCAAAATGGGGCTACTTGGACAACATCTCCAAGCTGGGCCAACCCGTCGACAAAGATGAGTGGTTCATGACACCGCAAACGGTGAATGCCTACTACTACCCGCCCGCAAACGAGATCGTCTTTCCGGCCGCAATTCTGCAACCGCCCTTCTTCAATTTGACGGCGGACCCCGCAGTCAACTATGGCGGCATCGGTGGAGTGATCGGTCACGAAATGGGCCACGGCTTCGACGATCAAGGATCCAAGTCGGATGGAGACGGAGTTCTGCGCGACTGGTGGACGGCGGAAGATCGCGCCGCCTTTGAAAAACTCACCGACGCCTTGGTAGCGCAATACGACCAATTTTGTCCCCCGGCCGGCGGCGGAGAATGTGTCAACGGACGACTGACCCTCGGCGAGAACATCGGAGATTTGGGCGGGCTCTCCATGGCCTACCGCGCCTACAAGATCGCCCTCAGCGGCGAAGAAGCTCCCATCATCAACGGCTACACCGGAGACCAACGCTTCTTCATGGCATGGGCTCAAGTGTGGCGTTCCAAGATGCGCGATGAAGCCCTGCTTCAACAACTCATCACCAATCCCCACTCGCCCACGGAATTCCGCACGAACGGAGTCGTGCGCAACCTAGACGAGTGGTACGAAGCCTTTGACGTGCAACCCGAAGACGCCCTCTACCTGCCCCCGGAGGAACGCATCCGCATTTGGTAATTGCGGTCCAGCTTCCCTGCCGCGCGGCCGCGGCAGGGAAACGTTCCCCAGCCTTCGCTCGGGGCTCCAGGTCGCTGAATGGATGCGGAGTGCTGGGAATCGGACCCTTGCAGCTATTGGCTCCATGCAGCCGCAAAAAGCATCGAGCGGTCGTCATCGCGGGCGGCCCAGTGAAGCATGGTTTTCACCGACGGCTGCGGGATCTCATTGCGGACCAGGCTTCCGTTCACCGTCAGCGTCAGCGGCTGAGATAGGTCGAATTGCTCGGGCGAGATGAGCAGCGTAAAGCCTGCTACACCGCTCGTAGTAGCGGAGATTGCATTTGCGTCTCGCTGTAGATGTACCGTTCCGAAGGGCACACGCGGAACTGTCTTCCCACGCAGTTGGATGGATGTACCCCACCTTGGCAAGAGGCGCGATGTATCCACCTCTGTACGGCTCGTGCTGGGGATGAGCTTGTCGATGTGCAGCCAACTGCGGCGGGCATAGCGCTCAGTTGTTTCAGTTGACCAACTGAGTTCGTCAGGCAAGGCCTCGCGCCGGATGCCATATACAAACTTCAAGAACTGTTGATGGCGCTCGTCAGAAATGCTGAGCGAATGCCCCTGCCCTTTCAGGACATACCAATCGAGAATCGCCAC
>JAJDES010000246.1 GCA_029259675.1 Planctomycetota bacterium | reverse complement strand
GCTGCAATTGGTGGATGCGAGCTTGGAGTTGGTGAAAAAGTGAACTGCGCCGATTGCGATCGAATTCCACCTCGATCGCGGCAATCCATTCATCAACGAGTTCATCCTCGAGTCCCGGCAAGTTGTAGGTTCGCGCTGCTTGGGCTTGATCGGAATGCCAAAAGGGGCGCGGGTTGGTCACCGGACCGAGCAGCCAAGCTTGGTGCACGGCATCGTAATCACGTTCGCCGACGCGATCGTTGTAAGCGGCCCATTCGCGCGCCACAAGCGTCACTTCGATCCCCAATTCGGCCAGGCTCTCTTGCAACAACTGCCCCAGCAACATGCCCACCACATCGCCTTGGGCATGCATGAGTTCAAAGCGGAAGGCCTGCCCCTCGCGATCGACAATCCCGTCATCGTCGCGATCGTACCAGCCCGCTTCGAAGAGCAATTTACGAGCGCGCTTTAGATCAAAGGGCAAAGCCTCCAAGTCCTGATCGTAATCGGGACTCATGTGATACCAGGATGCCGTCACGCGCTTGCCAACACCGACGGCAATGTTGTCGATGAAGGAATCCAAGTCCAACGCGTGGGCCATGGCCGTGCGCACGCGCACATCTTGGAACAGCGGCCGGCGCATATTCCAACTGATGAAGCTCATTTGGGGCGTGTAGTAGAGCCCCTTATCAAAATTTTCTCGGAAGACATCCTGGGCCGTGTATTCGCCGAAGTATTCGCGCGAGCCCAGGCGCGCGCACCAATCCAATTCGCCGGAGATCAGAGCTTCGCGCGCCGCGGCGGCATCGGTGATGGCACGCCAAACGATGCGATCTACATAACCGGCGCGCCCTTGATCAAAGTATTCGGGAAAGCGCTCCGCCACGAGCACGGAATCGCGCCACTCAATCAACCGATAGGCGCCCAATCCGACCCACTCCATGTTGGCGGGATGGGAATTGACGGCGGCCCCCACTTCGGCGTCGGTCGCCTCCGCCCTGTGGTTCGGATGGTCGGGATCGCGCAGGTTGTAGATGTGCGAAGGCAAGACGCACAAATCGCCGAATTCCATTTCCGTCAGGAACGTGGGCTCGGGCACGATCACGCGCAGGGCGCGCCCCGAATCCAACACTTGCACATCCTCGTAGCCCTGCACCAAGTGCCGCCACGCTTCCGCTTCTACCGTGGGATTGCGATAGCACTCGATGCTGAAGGCCAAATCGTACGCATCAAAAAGATGACCGTCGTGCCAGCGCACGCCCTGACGCAGTTGGAAAGTAAAGACGGAGCCCGGCAACACGCGCTCGATGGAAGCTTTGGCCACGCGGCGTTCGCGAGACGCACCCGCCAGCACCTTTGGATCAGATGAAGGCAAGCGGATCAGCACTCCCTCCGCGTCCTGCTCCAACACCTCACCGATCACTTGCTCGCCGGTGGCCGCCCCTTTGAGCACAAGCATGTCCTCGACCTGCCAGGACTCGGCCAAGCCTCCGACCAAATCCCATGTACCGGGGTCCATGCGCAGCAAGGACTCGTGCAACTCATCCAATATGGCAAAGCTCACCGCGGAGTTTTCCATGACGCGGTTGAGGTGGGCCGGCATGGCCTCGATGTGCACCAGGACCTGCCCCCCGCGCTCGGGTTCCCGGCCCTCAAATTCGGAATTGTCCCGAAAGGAGTCGGCGGGCGCTAAACCCGACTCGCCCTGGGCCCCGGTCGGCGCGCAAGAGAGCAGTACCGGAGCAAGGCACTTGTACACAGCTGCGGCAAAGCTTCGCAGACCTGCGGCGCCGCTTGAGTGGGTCTCTGAAATGGCGTTCAGCATGGGATTCTCCACTCCTTCTTAGATAGCTATGGGGCCTCTGACTACCGGCTTCGACATTGTCCTGGCGTAGGGCCCAAACAAGGGCACCCGTGGCCAAGGCGCCGGCCCCCGGCACAGCTGGCCTCGCAGTCCCACCGCTCGAATTGGGACCTCGCCCCCCTGCCCGATCTGAAGCGCATCCGCGCCGCATGCCAGTCCTCAATCGGGAGCAAGTTGTGTGCAGAGTACCCGTTGATAGGCTTGCTCCCTATGGCCTGGGCCGCGAGCCTCCCCTCACCCCGAAGAACCCTGGCCCTAGCCATCGGCCTGGGCCTCTTTGTGTCCCTCTTGAGCACGGCCACATCGACCCGCTTGGAGCGGGCGGATTTCACCTACGTGAACGGCAGCGAGCCCAGCAGCCTGGACCCGGCCTTGGTGACCGGGGTGCCCGAGGGTCGGCTTTGCAAATCCCTATTCGAGGGATTGGTCGTCAAGCATCCCCAAAGCTTGGAGCCCCTACCGGGGGCCGCCGAGCGCTGGGAGCTCTCCCAGGACGGTCTGCGCTACACCTTTTTCCTGCGCCCCGATGGCCGCTGGAACGGAACCAATCCAAATGCGCCGGGCGTGGGCGAAGCGGTCACTGCGCAGGATTTTCGGAGTTCTTGGAAACGGCTCCTGCATCCCACGACCGCCAGCCCCTACGCCTTCCTACTCGAATGCGTGCGCGGCGCGGCCACCTACGCTCGCATGGCAGGTGGGACGTATTACTCCCGTTCGGACTGGGGCCTGTGGCTGCGCGAGCAAGCTGATAATTCCCTGCGAGCCGGTATCACCGGTTTGGCATTGGAAGCTTTTGAAGACGATCCAAGCTCCCTAGGCCAGATTCAATTTGTTGCCGGCGAAGGCGACGAATTGCGAGTGGGAGACGAACTCCTGCGCATCGGCGAGCTCAGCTTTCGAACTCCTGTTGCAGCCAGAGTTCGGGCGATCAATCGCCAACCCGGACTGCTTCAGAACGTGCGCACGGATCCCTACTACGCGGGTTGGTGTGTGGAACTCGAAAGTGCGCGTGAAGCCCAAGCCGAGACGCTGGAAACTCGCCTCGCCGACGCCCTTGGAAACGGCGATCTATTTCGGGCTGAGGACTTCCGCGAAAAGGTGCTGTGGCCGCGCGTCGGCCTGCACGCCCCAAGTCCATTAACCCTGGAAGTCAACCTCATTAGGCCCCTGCCCTACTTCCTCGACTTGGTTTCGTTCTACCCGCTCTTCCCAACCAATGCTCAAGCGCGGGCGGCCGCACAGGAGCGCTGGCCGCGGGATTGGGAACAGGAGTGGTTGCGCAGCGAGCGCTTTGTGGGCAACGGCCCTTTCCTATTGGGCCAGCGTCGCATCAACGATCGCATCCGACTGGTCAAAAATGACGACTATTGGGATGCGGGGCACGTTGCCTTTCGCACGCTGGACGTGCTCTCGCTCGATCATTTGGGAACCGCACTAAACCTGTATTTGACCGGCGAAGTCGACTGGATCGATCGCGTGCCGCCGACCCAAGCCTTCAAATTGGAAGGGCGCGAGGACTACGGTCCGGAGCCCCAATTGGGCAGCTACTTCTATCGCTTCAATGTAACTCGGCCGCCCTTCGACGATCCCCAATTGCGGCGCGCCCTGGCCCTCTGCGTCGATCGCCGCGCGCTTTGCGAAGCGGTTCTCAAGGGCGGACAAGTTCCGGCCTTTTCAATCGTGCCGCCGGGTTTCGCAGGCTATGGGGGCGCGGAGATGGAGCATGCCCCGCGCGCTTCGCTCGACACGGACAATCGGCCTGATTGGGAGCGCGCTCATCGCGCAGACATTGAGCGCGCGCGCGATATTCTCAAGCAAGCGGGTTACGGACCGGGAGCGAAGCCGTTGCCCGTGGTCGAATTGCTTTACAACACATCGGAGGAGCACCGCGACGTGGCCGAGGTCATCGCCGACGGTTGGAAACGCGAATTGGGCATGAACGTGAAACTGCTCAACCAAGAGTTCAAGGTCTACTTGGACACCCAACGCAGTTTGGACTACGACGTGAGCCGGGCCGCATGGTTTGGAGACTACGCCGACCCCAATACGTTCCTGGAGCTCTTCACGAGCGACTGTGTTCAGAATCGAACCGGATGGTCGAATGCGGAATATGATGCGCTCATCGCGCGCGCCGCGCGCACACTGGACCCCGAGCGGAGACTCGAAATCCTGCGCGAGGCCGAATCGATCCTGCTGCGCGAACTGCCGGTCTTGCCGATTTACTACTACGTCACCCACAACGTCGTCAATCCGCGCCTGGGCGGCTTCTTTGAGAACATTAAGGACGAGCACTTTCCCAAGTTTTGGTACTGGAAAAGCGACGCCGAGCTGCAAAGCGAGCGCGCGCAATACCCCGCCACCAAGCAGCTCGTCAAGGCGCGAGGTCCCCAAGCGGGACTGCGCGGTCCGCTGGGTATCGGCTTCTAAGCCATGCTGCCGTTTCTTCTAAAACGCTTCGGCTGGTTTCTCATCACATGCTGGGCTGTGATCACGATTTCCTTTGTGCTCATGCGCAGTGTGCGCGGCGGTCCCTTTGATGGCGAGCGCGCCCTGAGTGCCGAGGTTGAGCGGGCCATCGCCGCGCGCTATCACACCGATTGGCCGCTTTCGCGCCAATACTTTCAATACCTCGGTCCTTTCAACCTCGACGAACAAGGGGCCACCTTTTTTGGCGGCGACGGCACGCGGCCCCTGGGCGGCATCTTGACCGGCGACCTGGGTCCGTCCTTTCGCTCGCGCGATTTCAGTGTTAATGAAATCATTGCCCAAAGCTTTCCGATTTCCCTGGCCCTGGGCAGCGTTGCGCTTTGCATGGCCATTTGCGTGGGCCTTGCGGCCGGGCTCCTAAGCGCACTTTGTCGCGGCGGCAAGATCGATGTGATCGTGCGCCTCTTGGCCACGATCGGAATTGCCGTGCCCAATTTCGTTCTGGCGACCTTCCTGATTCTGTTTGTCGCCTTCCGCTTCGATTGGGCTCCGGTCGCGGGTTGGGGTGGCCTTCAACACTTGATTCTGCCCGGCCTGGCCCTGGGCGCTCCCTTCGCGGCCACGGTTGCACGGCTCACGCGCACCGGTCTACTTGACGTACTTTCGGAGGACTACATTCGCACGGCAAAGGCCAAGGGACTCAGTCCAGGGCTTGTACTTGTGCGACACGCCCTGCCCGGAGCCCTGCTGCCGGTCGTCTCCACCCTGGGTCCGGCGGCCGCGGGCATCTTGACCGGTTCCCTTGTCATCGAACGAATCTTCGGCATACCGGGCACCGGCTCGCACTTTGTGAACAGTGCACTCAATCGCGATTACACGCTGGCGATGGGTGTCACCATTCTCTACACGGTTTTGATTTTCGGATTGAACACCTTGGTGGACTTGACTTACTCCCTGCTCGATCCACGCATTGAATTGGAAGAGAGCTGATCCGGTGAGCAAGACAGCCCAATCCAGAGCAACAGTGCACAGATCCGGTTTCCAAATCGGCATGGGCATGGATCCGCGTGAATTGGAAAGTCTGCTGCAGGCGGCCAAGGAGCAGCGCGGGCAAAATCCCTGGCGCGAGGCCTGGCAACGACTCCGGACCAACGCCGCCGCCCGCGTGTCGCTCTACATGTTGATCGCCATCGGCGCGATCAGTCTCTTGGCACCCCTTTGGCCGCTGCCGTCTCCAATCGCTCTCAACCTATCGCCGGAACCGATTGCCCCTGTGGCTCCTTGGACCGAATTCGGCTCGGACGCTTGGCAAAGGGACGCCATTTGGGAATTGGGGCCCATGGATCGAGCGCTTGTGTCCCTGCGAGCGAAGCTCTTCGGCAACTGGCAAAGCGCCCCTTGGTTGGGAACCGACACTAAGGGCCGCGACCTTTTGGCGCGCATCGTTTGGGGCAGCCGCACATCCATCCAAGCTGCTTTGGCCGCAGCTTTCTGCTCCCTGGCCATCGGAGTCCTGTACGGGGCTCTGGCCGGATTGATCGGGGGACGCGTCGACAATTTGATGATGCGTTTGGTGGACGCGCTCTACTCCGTCCCCTTCATTTTCCTTGTCATCTTCCTGGTCACGATCCTCGGCGAGTACCGCGTCGAACTGGACCGCCGCTTCGGAATCGATCGCGAAGTCGTGTTTTACTTGGTAATCGGCTTTGTTTATTGGCTGACCATGGCGCGCGTTGTGCGCGGGCAAGTGCTTTCACTGCGCAATATGGAATTCGTCTCGGCCGCGCGCGCACAGGGAGCTTCGACGCTGCACATATTGCGCCGCCACATCCTGCCCGGCACCCTCTCGGTGGTGATCGTCTACCTGACCTTGACCGTGCCCGCCGTGATGCTGTTCGAAGCCTTCCTGTCGTTCCTGGGTTTGGGCGTGGAGCCCCCCAAAGTGAGTTGGGGTCTGTTGGCCGTCGACTGCACCGAAGCCTTGAGCCCGTTGGTCAATTATTGGTGGCTGGCTTGTTTCCCCGCCGGCGCCATGGCGACGACACTCTTGGCGCTGAACGTTTTGGGCGACGGACTGCGCGATGCCCTGGACCCACGCCTGCGGGGCAGTCGCCCATGACGCTCTTCCAACTCAAGAACCTGCACGTTCGAATCGATACGCCGCGCGGCAAGCTGCAAGCGGTGCGCGGCTTGAGTTACGAATTGGAAGCCGGTGAGTGCCTGGGCTTGGTGGGCGAATCGGGGTCGGGGAAATCCGTTCACGCCTTGGCCGCCCTCGGACTCTTGCCACGCAACGCGCAACGCAGTGCGGACAAACTCAACTTCCAGGGGCGCGACCTGCTGCGCTATTCGGATCGCGAGCTGCGCGATCTGCGCGGCAATCAATTCTCCATCATTTTTCAGGATCCCCTCAGCGCGCTTCACCCGCTGCTCACCATCGAGCGCCAGCTGACCGAAGTACTCGAGCGCCATCGCAAGGGCTCTCGAATCGAAATGCGACGCAAAGCCGCCGCAGCATTGGGCGACTTGGGGCTCAGCGACCCCGAAGCGCGACTCAAGGCATACCCCCATCAACTCTCGGGCGGGATGCGGCAACGCGTGGTGATCGCCATGGCGCTCTTGTGCGAACCGAAATTGCTCTTTGCAGACGAGCCGACCACGGCTTTGGACGTCACCGTTCAGGCCCAGGTACTTGAACTCCTGCACAACCTGCGCGAGAAAATGGGTACGGCCATGGTTCTCATAACCCACGACCTCGCTGTCGTCGCCGGCGAAGCCGATCGGGTGGCGGTGATGTACGCCGGCCAACTCGTCGAAAGCGCGCGGGCCAAAACCATCATCGAGGACGCCCGCCACCCCTATACACGCGGACTGCTGAGTTGCGTGCCCAAGATCAGCGGCGCCTACGGGCAAGCATTGGCTCCGATTCCCGGTGTACCGCCCGATCCGTTGCAACTGCCGCCCGGATGTTCCTTTGCGGATCGCTGCACCATCGCGGTTTCCAAGTGTCGCTCCGAGCAACCGAGTCTTGTGCTGCAATCGGACGGACGCCGGCTGGCCTGCCCCGAAGCCGAACGCCTGCAGCCGGAAAGCGGAAATACGGGCCCCACCGAGGAGGCGGCCCCATGAGCGCTCCCCTACTGTCCGTGCGCGACTTGCACCTGCACTACTCCATTCGCAGTGGATCCTGGCGCAGTTCGGAGCGGGTCCTGCGCGCCGTATCCGGTGTGAGCTTCGATCTCGAACGCGGTGGCTGCCTGGGATTGGTCGGCGAATCCGGCTCCGGCAAGTCCAGTGTGGCGCACGCCGTGATCGGATTGAATCGGCCCCAAGCCGGGTCCATACGCCTCGACGGTACGGAGCTGACAACGCTCAAGGGACGCGCGCGCAAACCCCATTTGCGACGCATGGGCTTGGTCTTTCAAGACCCCTTCGCTTCGCTCGATCCGCGTCAAAGCGCCGAGTCGATTTTGACCGAGCCCCTGCGCATTCACGGCCTACTCAAGCCGGCTGAACGACGCCTGCGCGCCCTGGCGCTTTTGGATGCCGTGGGGCTCTCCCCCAAACACCTTTACCGCTACCCGCATGAGTTTTCGGGGGGGCAACGGCAGCGCATCGGCATCGCGCGCGCCTTGGCACCCGAGCCCGAGTTGCTCGTCCTGGACGAACCGGTTAGCGCCCTCGATGTTTCCGTTCAAGCGCAAGTCCTTGTCCTGCTGGCAGATTTGCGCGAACAGTTCGGCCTGAGCTATCTCTTCATTGCGCACGACTTGGCCGTGGTGCGCCACATCTGCGATTCGATCGCCGTGATGTACCTGGGTCGGGTGGTTGAATTTGCCAAGCGGGAAGACCTCTTTGAGCGACCCAGCCATCCCTACACGCGGGCTCTCTTGTCGGCCGTGCCGCACTTGGAAATTGGACGGCCACGCCCCCTACCGCTTGCCGGCGAAATCCCCAGTCCCTTGGATCCCCCGCCGGGATGCACGTTTCATCCGCGTTGCCCCGAACGCGAACGCATACCCGCCGATCGCTGCAGCAGGGAAACGCCCGGGCCCATTACCCCGGGCCGCCGCGCCACTTGTCATTTGCTAGACAGCTAGAGCGC
>JAJDES010000245.1 GCA_029259675.1 Planctomycetota bacterium | reverse complement strand
ACGACCACTACCGGCCGCGAACCTTCCATCCCCGTTCGGGCTACTTTCCCATGGCCTGGAGCGTGCTGGATGCGCCCGTGAACGGGGACATGCAAAAGCGGGTGATTACACGTCACCGATTGCAGCGCAAGTCCGAGGCGGGACCATTCAGTCCGGCCGTTGAACCCATTGTTTATTACGTCGATCGCGGTGCGCCGGAACCGGTGCGAAGCGCGCTGGTGGACGGCGCGCGCTATTGGGAACGAGCCTTCGAGGCCGCCGGATTCGAGAACGGCTTTCGCGTAGAATTGCTGCCGGAGGGCGCGGATCCCCACGATTTGCGTTTCAACGTCATCCAATGGGTCAACCGCTCCACGCGCGGCTGGAGCTACGGCGATTCCATCCACGATCCGCGCAGCGGTGAAATCATCAAGGGTCATGTCACCCTGGGAGCCTTGCGCGTTCGGCAGGATGTGCTTTTGGCGGAGGGGATGCTGTCTCCATACGAAGTTGGGCAGCGCAGTGGCGATTCCTCCGCGCCGGTTGAAATGGCGCTTGCGCGCATTCGCCAATTGGCGGCCCACGAAGTCGGGCACACCCTCGGCTTGGCCCACAATTTTGCAGCCAGTACGGACGACCGTTCCAGTGTCATGGATTATCCCGCGCCGCTTGTGCGCTTGGATGAAGACGGCGGATTGGACCTTTCGCGGGCTTACGCCGAAGGGTGCGGGGAGTGGGACTTGCTGGCGATTCGCTACGGATACACAAACTTCTTCGGAGCGAGCGAAACCGAGCGACAGCGAGCCGAAGAATTGGGCTTGACCGAAATTTTGGACCAGGCCCGCGCACGTGGTTTGCATTACATGACGGACCGCGATGCACGCGGCAAGGATCGCGCGCACCCCCTCGCCAACCTGTGGGACAACGGTGAAGATCCCGTTGAGCACTTGAGCGAGGTTTATCAGGTACGTCGCGCAGCCTTGGATGCTCTTGGGCAAGGCGCCCTTGCTCAAGAGCGATCTTGGGCCGAAATGGAGGAAGTCTTCGTTCCGGTTTACTTGCATCATCGCTTTCAAATCGAAGCTTGTGTTCGCGCCTTGGGCGGCGTCCAGTACGACTACGACATGCGCTCAGATACTGGCATCACGGCAGTAGAGCCCGTGCCTTCCGCTACGCAACGCCGAGCCCTTGAGCTTGCGTTGCGTTCACTCGATAGGGATTTCCTCGGGTTGCCGGAGGAGCTGTTGAAGCGCATGCCGCCGCGACCGCCCGGCTACGAATCGAACCGAGAACTCATCGATGCGGGCGCATTGATTTTTGATCCGGCACAGGCTGCGGCCGCTTCGATTGAATGGACCCTGAGCTTGCTTTTGGATCCTGAGCGTTGTCGGCGCCTGGAGGATCAGTCTGCGCTGGATCCTTCACAACCCTCGATGGGGGATGTTCTGCGGGAGCTGGAATCTGCCGCTTGGGATGTTCGTCGCTTGGGAAGAGAACAAAGCGTGGGCGCCCAACTGCGGCGACTGCTTTTGAATCACGCCATGCAACTTGCGGCGGAGCCCGCAGTGGATGCGCGCGTAGCCGCAAGGGCTTGGGCTCTTTTGGGGCGCGTGGGGGAGCGCGCAGCGGACGGCGATGTGCTGCTTCAGTGGGAGCAAGAGCGGGTACGACGCTTTGAGCTCGATCCGAGCGGCGTACTTCAAACCATTGAGCCCGCCCGCATTCCCCCCGGTTCTCCCATCGGCTGCGGTGCGGCTCCCTTTCTTTCAAATGGCCGCTGATTCGCGCACAGCCTTCAACAAGCCGGCCCACCTGTGGCAGGATGGTGAATGAAGCCATGTCCGGCCCAAAAACTGAAATCCCGTCGCGAGTATTGATCGTGCGACTGGGCGCGATCGGAGACGTGGTCAATGCTCTGGTTGTGGCCGCAGCCCTCAAGCAAGCGAGGCCCGCACCCAGCATCGGCTGGGTTGTGCACGACTTGGCGTCGCCGTTGCTGCGCGGCAATCCGTGCGTGGACCGCGTGCACGTTTGGCCGCGGGCTTCGGGCTTGGGGGGCTTGCGCGCGCTGCTCCGCGAATTGCGCAGAGAGCGCTACGAGCTCGCGATTGACTTGCAACGTTTGGCCAAGAGTTCGCTTTTGGCGCGCTTGTCCGGTGCGCCGCGCGTGCTCGGTTTCGATCGCGCACGTTGTAAGGAATTCTCGTGGTTGCCCACGACAGAACGCATTCCGCCGGCCGATCCGCACGCGCACATGGTGGTGCAATACATGGAGTTCGCGGCTGCCCTCGGATTGGGCGAACCGAAGCCGGTGCACCCATTGCCCAGCGATGAACAGGCGAACACTCGTGCCGAAGTGCTCCTGGCCGAAATGGGCGCAGCACCGATTTTGGTCAATTTGGGTGCGAGCAAACCGGCCAATCGTTGGCCCGAACCGCGCTTTGCTCAATTGGCTCGGCGCTTGGCAAACGAGTTGGCCGTTCCCGTTTGCGTGACGGGCGGGCCCGCCGATCGCGATCTGTTTGCCTCCACATTGGAGAGTTTGAACGGTGCGACGGGAGTCACGGACTTGGTTGGAAGAACGTCATTGCTTGAATTGCACGCTTTAGCAGCGCGCAGCCGGCTCTTTGTCGGGTGCGATACGGGGCCGATGCATCTGTCAGCGGCCAGTGGACTGACCTGCGTTGTGCTCTTCGGACCCGCAGACCCCGGTCGCACAGGTCCCTTCGGCGCCGGTCACCGAATCGTGCGCGTGCCTCCTGCCTGTGCGCCTTGCAATCTCAAACACTGCAATCAAACGCGTCACGCCTGCATGGAAGACATCAGTGTGGACTTGGTGCTGAGTGAAGTGAAAGCGGCGCTCTCGCCAGCTTAGTGAAGCAGACTCACCAAACGGTCAATAGGTCGGTTCCCCGAGCCTTCGCGCAATGTCACTCAGCAGCAGTTTGGACAGTCGCAGGTTTTCCTGATTCGCAAAAGTTCCCACTCGCACTCGAATGCGGATGTGCCCTTCGGCGTGGCGTTCTACGCGCACCCAAGCTTCGCCCGCATGCACTTCATTGTCAGTCGGGCGCATTTTGGGTTCCTCTTCGAACTCATAACCCTGGTTTTCGAGGGCGTAAACGGCAGCTTTCCAGCAGGTGGGCAGGTCCATCTGGAAATCGCGATAGACCTCGTTCTCTTGGTAGCTGACCAGACCGATCGCTCCGGCCGCTCCGGTTGCTGCGGCGAACAAGCAGCCGGGTAGCAGCGCTGTTAGGGCCAGCAGTATTGTTTGGGCCAGCGGCAGCAGCGGGCTGGGCGAATTCTGTCGGGGGCGCGGCATGGGCTTCTATGGATTCTGGGCTCGAGCGCTGTCGGGCCGGGATTGGGGAGGCTTGGGCGGCAAGCGTCAGTTTGGCGCAAATCGGCCCCTTGGCGCTATCCTAGGCGGCATGGATAGCACAACTACATCCCAGGGTCCGCGCCTGAACGCCGAATCTACGATGAAATACGTGGACAGCGTTTGGGAGCAGGAAATCGTTCCTCAAATCACCGAGTACATCAAGATTCCGAACAAGTCGCCGCTGTTCGATCCGGACTGGCGCGAACACGGCCACATGGATCGCGCCGTGGAGCTAATCGAGACTTGGTGCAAAAGCCGTGAGATTCCCGGCCTCACCGTTGAGGTGGTTCGCCTCGGTGAGCGCACGCCGGTGATCATGATGGAGATCCCCGGTGAGGGCGACGACACAGTCCTCCTGTATGGCCACTTGGACAAGCAGCCCGAAATGGTGGGTTGGCGCGAGGACCTCGGTCCCTGGAAGCCGGTGCTCGAGGGCGACAAGCTGTACGGTCGCGGCGGCGCCGATGACGGCTACGCGGCCTTCGCTTCATTGACCGCAATCGAGGCTCTCAAGCGCGAGGGCGGCAAGCACGCCCGCTGCATTGTCTTGATTGAGGCCTGCGAAGAGAGCGGAAGTTTTGACTTGCCGTTCTATATCGATCACTTGCGCGAGCGCATCGGTGAGCCGAGCTTGGTCGTGTGTCTGGACTCGGGTTGCGGCGACTACGACCGCCTGTGGAGCACAACCTCGCTACGCGGCATCGTTGTGGGGACCCTGCGCGTGGATATCCTCGACGAAGGGGTTCACTCCGGCGATGCCAGCGGCGTCGTACCCTCCAGTTTCCGCATCCTGCGCGAAGTTTTGAATCGCTTGGAAGATGGGAGCACGGGTGAAATTTTGCCCAAGAGTTTCCATGCCGATATTCCCGAAGCGCGCAAGAATCAAGCGCGTGCAGCCTCGGAAGTGCTCGGCGATGCGATCTACGCCAAGTTCCCCTTCAGCAAAGGGGCCGGCCCTGTGGCCACGGATTTGACCGAGCTCGTACTCAATCGAACTTGGCGCCCGGCACTTTCCATTACGGGTGTTGACGGGATTCCGCACTTGGCCGATGCGGGCAATGTCTTGCGCCCGCAAACTTCGGTCAAGTTGTCCCTGCGCGTGCCGCCGACCGCAGATGTGGACAAGGTCATCGCCGAATTGAAGCAGCTGCTCGAAAAGGACCCGCCCTATGGTGCGCGCGTTCATTTTGACGGCGAAGAGGGAGGCGCTGGTTGGGAAGCGCCGGCCTTGGCCGCATGGCTCGAAGAATCCGTCGCGGCTTCGTCCGCCACATGGTTTGGATCCCCGGCGGCCTACATGGGCGAGGGGGGATCGATTCCCTTCATGGGCATGCTGGGCGAGAAATTCCCCAAAGCTCAATTCCTCATTACCGGCGTGCTCGGCCCGAAGTCAAACGCGCACGGTCCCAACGAGTTCTTGCACATCCCCACAGGCAAGAAGCTGACTTGCTGCGTGGCTCAATTGCTCTCGGATCACTTGCATCGCAACAAGGGCTGATCCGTCGAGCGCGCTGGGTGAGCTGCCTGGGAGCTCTCCGTTCAAAGAAAGCAGGGAGGGTCGCTCACAGGGTGAGCGGCCCTTTTTTTAACTTTGGCGTTGGGGCCAGTCGGTTTGGCGCTCTAGCCGGGCGAATCGGATGGGAGCGGCAGGGAGCCGCCGGGCGGCTCTCGGTCGCGGCTCGAAGCGCTCTTCCCGATTAGGAATCGGAGAGGGGGCTGAGGCGACAAGTTCCGTATATCGGCCCTTGGGGGAGCCGAACTTGAGCCAAAATTTGCGCGGGGCCCAGGGAATCGTGGAAGCACCCGCGGGAATGGCACCAGCGCGGTCCCGCCGCCCGGTTTTGGGTGCTTCAGAACGAGCGGGACCCTGACGATAGGTGGGTCGGAGACCCCCATGAACAACCCCACCTACCGCAGCTCCCAGGAGAGCTCGGTCGCCTTGCCGGAGTCCCTGCGCAAGGGTTTGCTCGAACGCACCACCGAAAGCGATGCGCTCGAATTGCCCATGTTGCCGGACACCGCTGCACAGGTGATCGAAATGTGTCGCGACGAAAATGTCGACGCCCATGACCTCGCGGATTGGATCCATCGCGATCAAGCCCTGGCAAGCCATGTCCTGCGTGTAGCCAACTCCGCGCTTTACGCTCCGGGCGAGCCGATTGTTTCGCTCCAGCAGGCGGTTAGTCGATTGGGCTTGGGGCTCATCGGCGAAATCTCTGTTGGTGTGGCGCTCAAGGGCAAGATCTTTCATGTGCCCGGGTTTGAGTCTCGACTGACGCAGTTATGGCGTCATTCCGCCTGCGCCGGA
>JAJDES010000244.1 GCA_029259675.1 Planctomycetota bacterium | reverse complement strand
CCTTCCAAATCGTCGTCCGCCACGTTGGCAACGTAGAGCATGCGCTTGGTGGACATCAGGCACATCGGCTTCATGACGGCTTCTTCAGCTGCGCTCCACTCCAGACTGCGCAGGGCCACACCTTCCTGAAGCAGCTTGATCAAGCGTTCGCACAATTCCTTGCCGAAGATCCCTTCCTTGTCTCCGGTACGCGCCTTCTTGGCGTGTCGATCGATAGCGCGCTCAACTGTATCCAAATCCGCCAGGGCCAATTCCAACTCGATGATTTCCATGTCGCGGGCCGGGTCCACCGGTCCGTCGCGGACGACATTCTCATTCTCGAAGCAACGCACAACCTGCATGATCGCGTCGGTTTCGCGGATGTTAGCCAGGAATTTGTTGCCCAAACCTTCGCCCTTGGAGGCTCCGGCGATCAATCCGGCTATGTCCACGATTTGGACGGCGGCCGGAATGATTTTTTGGCTTTCGATGTGCTCCCGCAGTATCGCCAAGCGCGGGTCGGGGACCTCGGCGATGGCCACATTGGGATCGATGGTGCAAAAGGGAAAATTCCCCGCTTCCGCTCCCGCCGCAGTCAGGGCGTTGAAGAGAGTGCTTTTGCCCACATTGGGCAGGCCGACGATGCCGCAGGTAACGCTCATGGAATTGCTTCGGATACACCTTTCGAGGGATTTAGAACGCGGCAGTGTAGCGCCTACTGGGTCTGGAATGGCACCTGGGCTCTGCCCTCCGGGGTGACCGCTGCGGCGCGAATTCAGCGGGGCGTAGAGGGGGCCGGGCGGGAAGATTGTTTGCGGGCTGTGCTGGTCGGAGCGGCTTTTGCCGATCGCCTTCGAGTCCCCTGTCCAGGGCCCGGGGCCCCGGACCGGCCGGGCCACAGTTGTATAGGATGTAACCCGTGTCAGGCGCTAACCTATGGCGATCATGATGCTACTTTCCCGACCCGCCCGTTCCCCATTCTCCATGTTTTCGTTGCCGCTGGCCGGACCGGTTTTGGTCCTCGCCGCAACTCTCGGCAGCACATCCGTTGCTCTGGCCCAGGTGCCCGGAGTCAGTCGCGAGGCCATGTGGCCGGCTCCGACCGAGGCGGATTGGGCCAAGCCGTGCCTGATTACCTGGCAGCGCAACATGGAGGACGCCGAGGCGGTCAGTCGCTCGAGCGGCAGGCCGATTTTGGTCAGCGTGAATATGGACGGCGAAATTGCCAGCGAGCACTACGCGGGCATCCGCTACCGGCAAGCCGAGATCGCCGCTCTGTACGAGCCCTATGTGAATGTTGTCGCTTCAGTCTATCGGCACACGCCGCGGGACTTCGATGACGAGGGCCGGCGCATCCTTTGCCCGCGCTTTGGCAGCGTCACCTGCGGCGAGCACATCGCCATCGAACCGGGCCTGTACAGTGATTACTTTGAGGGTCAGAGGGTGGCCCCGCGTCATGTAGGAATCGAATTGGATGGGCAGGAGATGTACGACGTCTTTTATGCCTGGGATACCGATTCGGTGTTTGAGACCATTCGCAAGGGCATTGAGGATCGCGCGCCTTTGCCCGAAAGGGTGCCCATCGAACGGAGTCTGGTGGAGCGCGTGGCCAGTCCCGACGGTCGCGATCGAACCGTCGTCGAGGAGGCCTACCAAGTTGGCGACCGGGAACTGAAGCGCAGGCTTCTGGAGGCCGCGCTCGAGCGCGGCGAAGACGTTCCGCTCGGACTCTTGCGACTGGCGCTCTTTGGCTATGACGTGGAACTCAGCCAATTGGCCGCGCGGGCCCTGGCGCAAACGTCTTCGCCGGCGGCAATCGATTTGATTGTGGAAGCGCTGCGTGTACCGATGGAGAGTTCCATGCGCGACGGACTGATCGCGGCCTTGGAACGCATCGGCAGGGATTCGGTGCGCGCGAGATCCTTGGCGGGCGTCCAACGCGGCCTGTTGGTCGAGTCCGGTGCGGTGGACGCGGAGGCGTGGATGAAAGTCTTGCGCGCGGGCTATTCGCCGGCTCCGATTCCGCCCAAGCACAAGAGCGGGCAAAGTTTGTTGCAGCGCGAGGCGCAAATCGATGCGAGCCCCATGAGTGGTCAAGAGCACTTGGAGTACGCGGTTTCGCTGTTGGCGCTGGCCCTCGGGCCGGATCAGCTATCCGCTGCGGAGAGCGTGCGCGGTTCCATTGAGGGACGCACGATGCTGCTGTTTGAGGATGCCTACCAAGCGGCGCTCACGGCCCAGGAACTCGGCACGAATGGTTGGCGCTTGCACGCGGCTCTGGGGCTGTCCGTTGCACATTTGAAGCGCAACGAAGAGGCCATGGGGCACCTGGCCACGGCCGTGGCGGAACTTCCCGCCGGTGAGGAAGGTTGGATGGCTTTGTCGCTGCTGACGCGCTTCGCGCAGGCCCGTCGGACGGGGATTGAGAGGGCGGTTGCGCAAAGCGCCTCATGGCCGCCGGAGTGGTTGGCCGATGTGCGCGCCGCCCAGGCCGTCCTCTTCGAGCATCCCACCGCCGGCGAAACGGCCCTGCTGACGCACTACGATTTCCTGTTGCGCTTGGGAGCGGACAAGGAAGCGGAGCTGGTCCTGCAGCACGGTCTCGAGCGCTTTCCGGCCTCGTCTCGGATCCACAGTCGATTGCGCCAGAGTATTTTGACCAAGCGCGGCTTGATCGGATTGGAAGCCGGCTATGCGAACTTGCTGAAGCGGAACGGTGAATCGCCGGATCTGCTTTGGTTCTCCGGCTACGCCTCTTTGGTGGCGGCCGAATTCCAGCGCCGGCGCGGCGATTCCCAAGGCGCGATCGATGCGTACAAGCGTGGACTTGGCTACTTCGAGCAGTCGAACAAGTTGCGCGGCCACGAGGATGCCAGTGCTTTGCATTACGTTGCGATGGCCCATGCGGGTCAGGCGCGTTTGGCCCTGGAGGCCGAAAGTTACGCTTTGGCGAGTGAGGAACTCTTGCTCTCTTTCGGGGTCGCGCCCTTTTCCGCCGCCAGCTTGGATGGCCTAGGGCTCTCAGCTGTAGCCACGGCCAAGTCCTTAATCGCTCGGATGCGGGAGGCGGGCCAAGAGGAGCAGGCCTTGATTGTCATTGACGCCCTGCAGGCCCTGGACCCGAGCATGCTCGAACCTGCGGAATTCGATCGCGTGCCCGGTTGGCGCAGGCGCAATCAAGGAATTCCAAAATAGTCGCGAGGAATTCCCCACGGGGAGGGAGTACCCTCGAACCGCTAGGCTTGGGCGCGCTATCCTAGGCGGCGAGCCTCCGGGCTCGCGATTTCGGCGCAACACAATTCAGCCGCGACGGAAGACGCGCAAGCCGATCCATTTGCGGTTCGCGCTCATCTGTGCGCGCCGAAGGTACAGGCGTTACGGGTCACAGGCGGCCGGCTGCCGTGCGCGCAAACGGAAATGAACGCACAATCCATCTCTGACGTTTCCAGGATCATTGAGCTCTAAACAGCATTCCAATCAAGGACAGGAGCCCGCAACGGGTTCCATGGGGCCGGCGGGCAAAGCCGGCTTGGCTCTGGCTTCCTTGCTGCTTGCGGCCTTGGCGGTCGAGTTGGGTTGCTATTTTTTCGGCCCGCTTGTGCGCGAAGCGGGCAAACCCTATTTCCTGGATCAAGACGGGCAGCCGGTAGCTCGCTTGTACGAGATCGCCCAATTTCTGAATCCCGAAAGTGAATGGCGTCCCGATCCACCTGGGACGAAAATCAAGCCGGACTTCCGCTGCAAGGCCTGCTACGAGAATCCTGAGTGGGATTACTTCGATGAGCAGGGTTGCATCGCGCTGGATGTCAATCGCTTTGGTATGCGCGATGCGGAGGTGCCCTTGGGCAAGCCGCCCTCCGAGTGGCGAGCCATCGCCGTGGGGGACTCCTTTACATTCGGGTTGGGAGTGGCCCGTGTAGACTGCTGGTCCCAGGTCCTTGAGCGCAACTTGCTTGCGGATCACCCAAGCGGTGTCGAAGTTCTCAATGCTGGCTTCGGTTGGGGCTTTGAACCCGCGCTCTACCAGGAATGGGTTGTGCGGGATGCGCCGAGCTTCGAACCGGACATGGTTATTGCCGGCCTCTGCCTCAATGACTTTCATCCGAAAGTCGCGATGGTGGCGCGACGACCTGTTGCACTTGAGCCACTTTTTGGAGGGCGTCGGATTTCACCGTTGGCGCTGATCAAGCAAACTTTGGCGCAACGCAAGTTGGACGGGCTGCCCTACTTCAATTTTGCCAATTGGGTCGATGTGGAACCGGAGGTTTGGGAGCGCAACAGCGAGGCCTTGGAGGTCATGCACGACGCGCTCAAAGCGCGTGGAATTCGGTTCGTCGTGGCCATTTTGCCGATGCTGTCCGTGTTGAACGAAGAGTATCCCTATGCGGACTTGCACCGCCTGGCGCGCGAATTTTGCTCAGCGCGGGGGATCGAGTTTGTGGATCTCTTGCCGAAATTCATGGGGCGCGACGAGCGCAGCTTGTGGGTGCACCCGACGGATCAGCATCCCAATCACATCGGGCACGCATTGATCGCTGAAGGCATTGGGGACTACCTGCGCGAGAGCGGTTTGTGATTTTGAACCAAGTCAAAGGGGCGAGCCTGGGTCCCTTTGCAGCTTAGGTCTCAAACTTGCCCCCCGTGTGTTCGTTCCAATCCCCCAAAAAGTTATAAAGGCCGAATGAGGCGGCCCGTTCCGGCGCCGGACTGCACATTTGCCCATGCGAGAACCAAGCAAGATGGAAACTGCACAGACCGGGCGCCGAAAGCAAAGCTGGCTGATGAGGGGCGCGCTGATGCTGCTCGGAATCCTCCTGGCTGAGTTCGCTCACCGGGGATTCGGATTCGCGACAGGCAACGGCTATTCGACTTGGCGCAGCGAAGAAGACGTGCGGGGAATCCTGGCGCGCATGGATGGCGAAGTGGATCTTGGCGGACCGCGTGCCGGAAGACGCGAGAAGAAAGCCGGCAGCGGGTTTAGCCTGCACCCCTACACCGGCTGGGAAATCGGCTGGCAATTCAATGAGCTCGAACTGAATTACCAACGCAGTCTGCGTGCCGATCTAAATGGAAAGGCAACGAGCGATTACCACATATGGATTATGGGGGGCTCTGTCGCGCTGGGCTTTGGTGCGCCGGGTCAGGGTGGTGTCGAGCGACTGCGCGAGCAATTGAGCGCAAACGAGCCATTTGCGGGCAAGCGCATTGTCGTCAGCAACTACGCCCGGGCGGCATTCAAGCAACCCCAACAGGTCATGCTGCTCGCCTACCTATTCAGTCTTGGGATGGCGCCGGACGCTGTGATCAACATTGATGGATTCAATGAAGTTGCGATCGGCAATCAAAACCAAGTCAGCGACTTTCACCCGGCTTTTCCATCCGCAGAACAATGGGCGGCGCGAGTCATGGAAAGGCGCATCGATGCAGATGATATCGATGCCTTGCTGCTGCTGAGGGCGGCGCGACAACGCAGTTTGGAATTTGCGAATGCTTGCCTTCGGGCGGGTGTTTTCAATAGCAGCCTCCTGGGCACTTTGGCAAAAGCTCGGCTCCAGGTACTAGCTGCTGAATGGGAGCGAGCGCGCAAGGCTTTCGATGCTCGCTTGCTGGATGATGAGAGTGAGGCGCCCATGCGCGGACCTGGATTGCCGCAATGGATGAAGCCTGCCGGGGGGAGTGCGGGCCAAACGACTCCTCAAAGTTTGAAGGCATTACCTGAAGGTGGAAGCGATGCGAGTCTCGACTCGAAAGCGAGCACCGATGCCAAGCATGATGTGATTCTCACCAATTGGTTTGAATCTTCGCTTTCTATGCAGGTGCTTTGTGCGGCTCGGGCCGTCGATTACATGCAATGCCTGCAACCAACCTTGCACGACAAGGGCTCCAAGTCCTTGACCGAATCCGAATTGCGAACGAGCGCAGCACTGGACAGCTGGGTGGAGGGGGTCGCCTTCGGCTATCCGCGCATGCGTCAGCTGGGTGCGGAGTTGCGCGCGCGCAATGTGGCCTTTCGCGATTTGTCGCAGGTCTTCAGTGCTGTAACGGAAGCCCTGTACTACGACTCCTGCCATTTCAATGCGCGCGGCAATGTTCTATTGGCCGATGCCATTGCCGAGGAACTGATCGGCTTGGTGAACTCCGAATGAAGGCATTGTTGCGCCCAAAGGAACTCTAGTTGTTCGGCTGGAACGGTCAGCGCTCGGATCAAGTACTTGAGCCGTTAAAACGAACGACAGTTAGTGATTTAGCCCAGCCGATTTCAGTTGCGAATGGTTTGAGGCATTCTGAATACGCGCGGTGGACGCCGGGGAAGGCGCCGTCCGGAATCGCGTCGTCCAGGGCCACGATAGCTCCCGGCAGCAGCAACGGAATAAAGGCCAGCAGATCCTCACGCACGCTGTCTTCGTCATGCGCACCGTCGAGGTATAGGAACTTCAGTTGGATTTTGTGGTCTCTAAGCCAGCCGGCACCGGGAACGGATTTCATGCGCAATGGTTGAATGAGGTCAGAAACTCCAGCCTTCCCAACGGTGCGTTCAAAGCTGTCCCACGTACTCCCTTCGGCCTCAATGATCTTCTTGTGTTCTTCGCTGCCGACGTGGTGGTCAATTGCGTAGAGCTTGCCCTTGATGTCCGAGCGGCGCATAGCCATACCGATGGCACTGGTGGACTTGCCTTTCCATGAGCCCACTTCCGCCAAATCCCCGGGGCCTTTCAAGTCGCAGATCGTGTCGTACAGCAGGGCTGCTTTCCGCCGCGACAGGTAGCCTTCCATTTGACGTACGGCGAGCAGATCTGAGCGGCGCTGCAAGCCGACCATGCGGGATGACTTTTGACCAAGGTTTAAAAGCGTCCGAGTGATGGCGGATGTCACGGTAAACCTCCGATTGCAAGGGAAGCGAGGCGAGGCCTCGGCGGAAAAAACCTGTGGAAAGTATCTGTGGGAAATGTTCGTTGGCAACTTAAGCGACGGTGCGCTTGCGTACAGTTCCAAAAGCGGAGAAAAGGCGGCGACGTTCCTCGCGCAGCTTCCACTTTGCGCGGCTAAAGGAGTTCGATTCAGGCGCGATCGGGATAAGTATTGTACTTCACTTCGCAGTTCGGCAGATGCCCAGGTCATCGGCTCAGTGCTTAATCGTCAATGCGGTAATGTGCGAGTAATGAACGCAACTGGAGGGCAAATGCAAACCGGCATAGAATACTGCTCGTGGGCTGGAACCTTGCAATTGGGCACGCCAAGCAAAAACGAATAGCTGGCTTGGACTTGCGCGCAGCAGCAAAAAGTTTATTCCAGGTGGAGGACCGTTCTTGATGACAAATATGGCATTAAAGATGGCGGATAGGGCTTTCAAGGCAAGATTCCGGTCTGGGGATATTCAGCATTACTTGCGAACGGGGAATCGCGCCGTGAAGGGTTGGCTGGATCCCGTTGATGGGCGCTTGATTGCGACTTTGGGAGCCATACAAGCCGATTTGGAGTGGGGGGGAGCGACAGGGGAAATCGGTGTGCATCACGGCAAGCTTGCGATTCTCCTGTACATGCTTTTGAACGCGGGCGAGAGCGGATTCTGTATTGATGTATTTGATCAACAGAATTTGAATGTGGACGGATCCGGGCGCGGTGACGAAGCTCGCTTCCAATCGAATCTCAAGTATTTTTTGGGCAAGCGCTTTGAGCCCGTCTGCTTACGGGGGGATTCGACCAGCTTTGCACCCGAGGACATCACGGGAGCCGTCGGAAGTGTGCGACTATTCAGCATCGACGGGGGCCATACACCTGACATCACCGCCAGTGATTTGCAGTTGGCCAGCGACAGCATGGCGGAACATGGAGTGGTCATCTTGGACGACTTCTTCAACGCCACTTTTCCCGGGGTGGCCGAGGGGGGCGCGCGCTATTTGTCCTCAGCTCGCGCGGGCCTAACGCCCTTTGCAATCGGCTTGAACAAAGTCTTTTTGTGTAGAGGGGAGCAGGCCGGTCTTTATCGCAACGAACTTTGCTCGCGATCTGCTCGCTACATTTACAAGGAATCGGAGTTTTTCGGGGCAACCGTGACCGTGTTTCACGCAGGTCGCGCGTCCGCTAGGCAGCGCTTTGTCGGACGATTGAGGAAATCGGCCCGCTGGAGGGCGGCCAAGGCGAGTTACGCAATCTTCAAATCGACCAAGGCGCTGCGCTCATGAAGCATCTCAAGTCGAAGATCAGTGTCATTGTTTCCTGCTTCAATCAGCCCAATGCCATGCGCTTGGTGCTTGAGGGTCTCCTGTGTCAATCCAATCAAGAATTCGAATTGGTCGTCGCCGACGACGGATCGGATCCCGACAGTCGGGAGCTGGTTGAAGGCTTTCGCAAGCGCGCTCCATTTCCAGTGATTTGGTGCACGCAAAGGAATCAAGGCTTCCGGAAATCTGCGGCGCTCAACCGTGGCATTCGCAGCAGTCGTGGCGACTATTGCCTTTTCTTAGATGGCGATTGCGTGCCGGCGCGCGATTGGATTGTGCGTCACATGTCGGCCTTGATGAGCGGCATCGATTTCTGCGTGGCCGGCTATGTGCACTTGCCTTTCGATGAAACTAGAGACTTGAGCACCGAACGGGTGCGCAGCGGGGATTTGGTGCAACTGGCCTCATTTCGACAGCGGTGCACTTTTGCGGCGCAGAACATCAAGCAAGGCCTCTACATTCGGCTGGGCGCTGCCGGGCGGCCCTACCTCTTGGGGGGCAACTGGGCTGTCAGGCGCGCCGCGCTCGAGAGAATCAATGGATTCGATGAGGGCTATGCCAATATGGGGCGAGAGGATTCCGACATCCGCAATCGCTTGGTGAATGCCGGCTACCGCGCCCGCTCACTTTGGAATAGCAATTGGGTTTATCACTGCGATCACCGCCTAGACCCCAGGCGCAATGAACCGACGCACATTCGCGGTCCCGCCGATCGAGATTACTACCAACGCCGCAAACGCTCAGTGCTTTGCCCGCGGGGCTTGCGCTTCATGGCAGCGACGCGGAACGTAAAGCGCGATCGCGCGCGTCGAGAATTTCAGCGGCCCGAGCGAGCGAGCATGCTGGGTTGATGATCATTCGCGCTCGCGCGTCCTGGGAACAGCCACTTCGGGTTAACACCGGCGCTTCGGGCCGATTGAAGAGGTGCTGGGCAGAGTGGTCAATGCCAAAATGGACTTATTTGTTTTCGTGGTCGTGCAAGGGGAAATCGGTCGCGCTCGAAAAATTTCAGGGAACAAGCAAGTCTCCAATCTCGACCCTGCTCGCTGATAAAAAAAGCGCGGAGTAGGGAACGAAATGGATCGATTTGTTGTCCGTTTGGGGTGCAAGCTCCTCACCTGTTGATTGCGCAACGCGCAAACGACCGGCGCCGAAGCAGGTGAGCTTGTCGAGATCATCCTTCCACCTCTCCAAAGGAACACTCTCCAAAGGACTTAAGTATGCGATCCCTACTGCATGCACTCGCAATCCTCTTCTTTTCGTGGGCTAGCCCCATTTTTGGGCAATGGGATTCGATCCCATTTGTTGCAGCCAATCCGGTGTTTGACGAGGGATTCCTCGTGGCCCACGAGAATGCGGATGGAATCAATGCGTTCTCTTCCGCCTCTCGCAAGTGGAGCTTGGTGGCCGGTCCCAGTGCCGGCATCGTTGGAACGGGTGATTGGACCATGCTCGTACGCGATGGTTTCAGCACCTTCATCGGTTACAGCGCTCGTCGCAACGCATCCGCACCGATAGTGGTTCCCGCCCTGGCATTTTTCGCCGTGGAGGATGATGTCATTCTCCTGATTGAAGCCAACCCGCCGCGTGCTCACGCCTACAGCGCCGTTTCCAACACGTGGAGCACAATTCCCCTTACAAGCATTCCGCCGGTTTCGGACGTGGCGACTTCTCGTTTTGTCATTGGTTTGCGCGACAACCTGACGTATTGGGGCTTCGGCGCCCGCAAAGCGGCTTGGACGCCGCTGCCCGTGGCTTCTCGCGGCGGTGCGCCCATCGCGGACGGCAATGTCGTTCTCGTGGACTTGCTCGACCCGTTTTCGGGAACAGGCACGCCCGACATGGCCGCCTTCAGCGGTGTGCGCAACAACTGGGCTATTTCGCCGCCGTACTTTTTTCCGAATGGGTCTCTGCTGGATCACAACGTCGCCTACACGCGCGTTCCGGCGGGTGGGGGCTTTGCCGGTTGTTCCTACAGCGCTTACAGCGGCGGCTGGGTGAGTTCCCCCACGCCCCATGGGCTGGGCGTCTCGGAGAAACTTACGGACAACGTCGTCCGTATCGAGGATCCCGATCCCACGAAGCGTTTTGAAGCCTGCGGGGCTTTGCCGCAAACCTGGAGCTTATTGCCGGGCAACCTAGTCGACATCATTTTGGATGAAGACTACACGGTCGTTCAGGACGCGGCTCTCACGGACATGTATGCGTTCAGCGGTCTGTGCAAGAACATGTGGATTCCCATGCCGCTAAGTTTCGGTGTCCCCGCCGTTTCTCCCTCGGGGCCGGATCATATGGCGTCGCTTATCGAGGGCACTTTGCTGCACGTCTTTGCACCGGAGACTTCCGCGTGGGCCGCGCCCTTTCCAATTCCTTCCAGTGGTGTGCTGACCATTGAGGATACGGTCACCGACGTGCGTACCCCTGGCGCACCATTTGACGGCATCGCCGGTCGCTGGAACCTACACACCCCGGGACCCGTACCAGCAACTCCCGCCTTCACCACGATTTCTGCCGGATCGGTGATTGCCCACCAGCAAACTGCCGGGGTGGGTGCCGGTGATGTGACGATCTACGATGAGCGCTGCGATGATTGGCCCGCCGCCTTCAGCGCCGGGGTCGGTTCGATTCTGACAGCCGATCGCAACTTGGTAGTTGCCGATCCTGTTGCGGGTGGCTTGGTTTGGGGTTACAGCGTTCAGCGCGGTGATTGGACCAGCCCCGGGCCCATTCCGATGCCGCTAATTGTGCCACCAGCACTGGACGAAAACGTCGCTTGGCTAGTGGACAACGGAAACGCCCTGTGGGCCTTTGGAACTCCCAACGAAGGCAATGTTTATTACCCATGGCCGAACGGCACGGAATACAACACCTCGGGTCCGATCCCCGGTACCACGATTAGTTCGGGACCCTTCGGTTATTCGATTCTGGGCATTCCCGGAACGACGGGGGGCTGGGGCCTCATTTCACCTTTCAAGGTGCACCCCGGTATCGTCACGGCTCCGATTCTCGGGATGACCTGCTTGGACCTTACTACGTACGTAAGCATGGGCTTCTTTGGGATCACGGACGCTGATTGCCTGAGGGAGAAGCTTCCGACAACCTCCAGTTCCTTTGGCGGTTGCATCCAGTTTTGGTTGCAGCCTCTGATTTACGATTTCTTCGCGGCGACCTTCCGCTGGGGTCACCGTTGCGACCCCGCTTGGTTCTTTTAGGCCTCGAACGGAGGATTCGGCTGGTTAGCTGGAAACAGCCGGTCTTCCCGATCGAACCAGAAGAATCGTGAGCAACGACACAAGGCTCCAGCTCTTATTAGCCGCAGCACCAACCGAATGAGTGCTGCGGCTGTTTTGTGCCTGGCGAAAAAGGCTGTCGAAGCTACCGCCGTCGTGGCACGCAAAAAGGTGCGATTCTTCCGCGATAGTTTTCACCTGGGCAGAGGGACTCCATCTGGGCTATTGGCGCCCCACCCAATCAATGGTGTGTTCGAGTCCTTGATCCAAGTCGCGCGAGGGGACCCACCCCAATTCCTCGCGCAATCTCTTTGTGCTGGCCACCCAGCGGTCGGCGTCATGGCTTTGGCTTGGCTTGGCACCTAGTTGAATCAAGTGCGGTTTGTCCATCAACGCACCCAATCGTTCAAGCACCTGGGCGATGCTGCGGCCCTCACCGGAGGCAATGTTGACTGCGCCCTCTACTCTGGAATCCAAGAGGCTGGCGAGGGCGCTGGCGACATCTTCAATGTGAAGCAAATCGCGCACCTGGGTGCCGCTGGAACATTCCGCAACCGATCCGGCCAGCAGCGAGCGAATGACGTAGGGAATCAAGCGCTCGGGCGCATCGTGGGGGCCGTAGGGGAAGAACAGTCGGGCCCAAGTCAAACTGGGCCCACGCAGCTGAGCTTCTGTTTCCAAGACCCTGCGCAGAGCATCCTTGCTCACGCCGTACATGCTTGAGGGCGCAAGCTGAGAGTCATTCTCGTCGCACAATTGCGAGCTTGGCCCATATTCGGCGCAGCTGCCCACGAAGAGCATGCGCGTGCAACCGGATGCGCGGGCCGAACGGAAGAGCTGCAGGCTGGCGTGCATCCAATCCAAATTTTCCTCTGCGTCCCAATAGCGCCCGCGTTCGGTAATCCAAGCCAAGTGCAGCAGGTGGCTGGGACGAACTTCATCTAAGACCGCGCTGACTGCGGACCGATCCAGGAGGTCTGCGCGCACCCAGGAATCCGCAGCGGCCCACGGTCCAGCCTCGGTCGCGCCCAAGGCCGTGCGATGGTTGTTTACCTTGGGTCCGGCGAGAGCGACTACTTCGAAGTCGAGCTTGCGCAGCGCCGGCAGGGCGTGGCGACCGACAAACCCGCGCGCCCCGGTGACCAGGACTTTCTTAGCTTGCACTACAGAACGTCAGAGGGGGGCTCGGTGACGAGCTTGAGGATCTCAGCCTCGCTGAGCCGCTCTGCATTGCTTGAGGACAACACGGCGGGCAGGGGCTTGGGAGCTTTTTCGTTAAAGGAAATCACATAGTGCTCGATGCCCTTGTAATCGCGAACCGTGGTGTAGGGCAATTCCAGCTCGCCGATCAAGTACTCTTCATTCCGCTCGCCCGGGCGACCCTCGATGTGTTCCCAACTGGCGTCGACTTTCTTGGTCCACGCTTCCAGAATGTCGCCCATCTTGGCGGCTTTCATTTCGCGCGAAAGCAGTCGCCCGTAGAGTTCATCCGCATTCTCAAAGGCGGTTACGACCAGGTCCACGGCTTCATCAACCGTGAAGAAATAGCGCAGCATCTCCGGTCCCGTTGAGCGAATCACACCTGTGGTTTCAATGTCCTTTTTCCACTGGGTGAGGACCGAGCCCGTGGACCAAGCCACATTGCCGTAGCGGCAGCAGAGGAAGCGAGTGTCGGCCTTGTTGTCCATGGAGCAAAAGATGCGCTCCATCAGTGCCTTGGTCAGGCCATAGGTATTGCGGACCGGCGGACTGGCCTTGTCGGTGGAGATTCCAATCACCAAACGCACGCCCGAATCGATGGCGGCACGGGCGATGTTTTGGGAGCCGATGACGTTGACGTCGATCGTCTCCATCGGCTGCTTTTCGGAGATGTCGACGAATTTGGTGGCTGCGGCGTGAATCACCACAGTCGGTTTGACTTGGGCGAAGATGTCTCGAACGGATTCCAAGCTGGAGACATCCATGGCCAAGCTTTCACAGCCGGAAAACTCCGTGGCGAAGAAGTTCTGCTTGTTGTTGCGCGCCGTCAGCACCACCTGATGATCGAGGTCCGCCAGTCGCTTGCCCAAACGCTTGCCCAAAAAGCCGGAGCCTCCGGTGATGAGAATCTTCTCCATGGTGGTCATATCGATGCGCGAGATGCTTGGATGGGGCCAATGGCCGATTGGGATGAAAGCTCGTGCTGAAGGGAGTGCTGAGCGTTTGGCGCCGTATTCGTCACGAACTGGCGCAAACCCAGACTGTGCCCGTTTGGCGGCGCGTTGGCAGTCAGCGTCCTCAGGGCT
>JAJDES010000243.1 GCA_029259675.1 Planctomycetota bacterium | reverse complement strand
CTTCGGTGGCGCTCAAGTCAGTCGAACCTTTTACGCGCGCGGCCAAACCGGACAGCAGCTCTTGCTGGGAGCCTACAGCGCCTTGATGCGGCAGGTCGGACTGGGCAAGGTCGAAATGTTTGCGCGGCGCGAAATGATGGACCTGGTCACGGTCGACGGCATTGCGCGCGGAGTGATTGCCCGCAACTTGGTTAGCGGTGAATTCGAGCGCTACAGCGCCGATGCGGTGCTGCTTTGCACCGGCGGCTACGGAAATGTGTTTTACCTTTCGACCAATGCCAAGGCTTGCAATGTGAATGCGGCCTGGCGCGCACACAAGCGCGGCGCTTTCTTCGCCAATCCCTGCTACACGCAAATCCACCCGACGTGCATCCCTGTCTCCGGCGATCACCAGTCCAAACTCACTCTGATGAGCGAGAGTTTGCGCAACGACGGCCGAGTTTGGGTTCCCAAGCGCAAGGACGACAAGCGCCCGCCCAGTGAGATCCCCGTTTCGGAGCGCGACTATTACTTGGAACGCAGGTACCCGAGTTTCGGCAACCTGGTCCCGCGCGATGTGGCCTCGCGAGCCGCAAAAGAACGCTGCGACGCGGGCTACGGGGTCAATGCTTCCGGCCAGGCGGTTTACTTGGATTTCCGCGATTCGATCGAACGCGACGGCGAAGATGTGATTCGCGCCAAGTACGGCAACTTGTTCCAGATGTACGACAAGATCACGGACGAAAATCCCTACCAAGTGCCCATGAAAATCTATCCCGCCGTGCACTACACGATGGGCGGTTTGTGGGTGGACTACAACTTGGAGAGCACCATCCCGGGTCTGTTCGTTTTGGGCGAGGCCAACTTCTCCGACCACGGCGCCAACCGGCTCGGGGCCAGTGCCCTGATGCAGGGCTTGGCCGACGGCTATTTTGTCGCGCCGTACACCGTCGGTGGACACCTAGCCGGACGTAGCCTCGCCGCCGTAGACGAAAGCCACCCGGCCTTCGAACAAGTTGAGCGCGATGCGCGCGAGCGTCTGAACAGCATTTTGGCTGTCGGCGGCCGTCGCTCGGCGGACAGCTTCCACCGCGAACTGGGCTTGATCATGTGGGACCAGTGCGGCATGGAGCGCGACGAGGCGGGCCTGCGCGAGGCGCGCGGAAAGATCGCAGCCTTGCGTGCCGAATTCTGGGAGAACGTGCGAGTTCCCGGCGGCAACGAGGAGTTCAACCAAACCCTCGAGCACACCGGCCGGGTCGCGGACTTCCTCGAGTTTGCCGAGGTCATGGTGTCCGATGCCTTGGAGCGCAGCGAATCATGCGGCGGCCACTTCCGAGCCGAAAGTCAAACGGAAGAGGGCGAAGCCAAACGCGACGACGAAAACTTTGCCCACGCCGCTGCCTGGGAATTCCAGGGCGTCGGTGAGTCCCCCACCCTTCACAAAGAACCGCTCGAGTTCGAGTACGTCAAGCTGACCCAGAGGAGCTACAAATGAGCGCGGATGGCGATTCGATGAATTTGACGCTGAAAGTTTGGCGTCAGCGCACGCGCGAGGAAGAGGGTTCCATGGAGACCTACTCCCTGCGCAATATTTCGCCCGACATGTCCTTCCTGGAGATGCTCGATGTGCTCAACGAGCAGCTCCTCGGATCGGGGGCCGAGCCGGTCAATTTTGACCACGATTGTCGCGAAGGTATTTGCGGCATGTGCTCGTTGGTCATCAACGGTCAGGCCCACGGTCCCGACAGCGAAACCACGGTGTGCCAGTTGCACATGCGCCGCTTCCATGACGGCGACACGATTCACGTCGAGCCCTGGCGAGCCAATGCCTTCCCGGTCGTGCGCGACTTGGTCGTCGACCGCAGCTCCTTCGATCGAATTATTTCGGCCGGCGGCTTTGTTTCCGTCAACACGGGCAACCCCAGCGATGCCAACAGCCTGCCGATCCCCAAGGATGTGGCCGAGTTGGCCATGGATGCGGCTGCCTGTATCGGCTGCGGAGCTTGCGTAGCCGCATGCCCCAATTCAGCCGCCATGCTGTTTGTGGCCGCCAAGGTTTCGCACCTTGGGCAGCTGCCCCAGGGCAAGCCCGAAAAGGAAGCGCGCGTACTGGCCATGGTCGACGCCATGGACCAAGAGGGATTCGGCAATTGCACCAATCACTTCGAATGCGAGGCCGCCTGTCCGAAGGGAATTTCGGTTGAGAACATCGCGCGTATGAATCGGGCCTACTTGGCCGCTTCGATCACATCCCGCGACTAGTCAGGTTCTGGCTCCGGGGGCCACTGCCCCTAGGAGCCGGGCCGACCGGGCCGATTCGCGCGGCGCCAATTCAATCCGAACAGGAAAGCACGAGGACCCGGGGAATACCTGGGTCCGGCTGAGCGAGGCGAGCCATGCGGCGCTCTCATTCGGAAGGACTGTGCAGGCTGCAAAGCAATTTCCTTGTGGCCGTGGAGCGATCTTTCAACGCGCACTTTTGGCCGCATCCCCGTTCCATTCGCGCTTGGCCGCACTAGCTCCACAAACAGGTGCGAACAGCCCCCAGCCCCATGTCTGCACCCTGCGGCGTAAGTGCGCTACGAAACAGGAACATCAGCCCCTGGACCCTCCCTGGGGCGAGCGATCCAGCTAGCCCTGCTTGGCTCGAATTCGGCCCGTATATGCCCTCAGAAGCCATTCGAGGGGGCATTTAGGGGCCTTACCAGGACCCAACTCGCAATATGAGTCAATATAGGCTGCCTGGGGCCCTGCTTGGTACGGCCTTTGCTCGCTTTCAACTGCAACACTAGACTCGAGCTGGCGGACAATTCGAGACCCACAGAAATCCTCTAGAAGAACGAATCATGAAAAAGCTCCTCTTCGCGGGCAGCCTCCTCTTAGCGGGAAGCATTTGCTTGCAAGACATCTCCAGCGGCCATGGCGGTACCTACCGCGGCCCTGGTGATACCGTTCCCCCCGGCGGCGGCGCCGGCGGTGGTGGCGCAGGTCCCGCCGGTCCCCAGGGCCCCGGTGGCCCCAGCGGTCCCGGCGCAGGTAATCCCGGAGGCGCAGGCCCCGTAACCGGCGGCCCGGGCACCGGCGGTCCCGCCGGCAACGGCAGCGGCACCGGCCCGGTCACGGGTGGTGCAATTGCCTTGGGTCCCGAGCTCACCCTCTGGAGCTTCTGGTGGGAGTTCAATAAGGACGAGTACCTCAGCCTCAGGAAAGCCATTCACACCGGTGCCATCGTGACCGGTACGGACAACTTCTTCCTGGGCCAAGGCGAGCAAGAAAAGGCCAAAGACAGCCTGCGCCCGTCCGAAGAACAGATCCGCAACATCATTGTTCCGGCGCTGATCAAGACGTTGGACAAGGAAACCAACAACGACATCGTGACCGGAGCCATGATTGCTCTGGCCAAAATCGGCGACGTCAAGGACGAGTCGGGTGTGTCGGAATTTGAACAAATCATCGCGAGCTTCCTCGATGACGGCAACCAAGAGATCGCCGAGACGGCGGCCATCGCCCTGGGCATTTTGGCCAACGATCACTCGGTTCAAATCCTGTCCGACTTGCTTACGGATTCACCCGCCGGCCGCAAGGCAACCGGCAAGTCCGGTCAAGTCCAATTCCGCACGCGCGCATTCGCAGCCTATGGCTTGGCCTTGATCGGCAATCGCACTGCCAGCGAAGATGTGCGCCGTCAGATTGTCGCCACCTTGGCTGAAGTCATCGCTGCTGATGATTCCGCCAGTCGCGACATCGGTGTGGCTTGCATGGTCGGCTTGGGCTTGGTGCCCTTGGCAACCATGGAGCACGTGGCCAACGAAGACGGCAGCCCCGTCGCTCCGGAAACTAGCCGGCGCGCCCAAATTGCCTTCATCCAACGCTTCTTCGAGGAGACGGACCACGACTTCATGGCCCGCGCCCACGCACCGGCCGCCATGGCGCGCCTGCTGCGCGATTCGGGCTACGACGACCTGATTCAGGTTGTCGCCGAAGACTTGGTCGAGCGTCTTGACGATCGCTCCAAGAAGAAGGAGAAGCGCCGGGAAGTTGAAATGAGCTGCGTTCTCGCACTCGGCATGCTCGGTGACTGCGACGAAAAGGGTATTGATAAGGACATTCGCGAAGCGTTGGACGAAGCTCTCGACGCAGCTGATGGCCAAGTCCAGATCTTCTCTCGCATCGCCATGGGCCAAGTCGGAGCCCGCAACGGAAGCGGCGACCCCACGAAGGGTCGCGAAATGGCCTCCAAGAGCCTTCTGAAATCGCTGACCAATGGCAAAAGCGCTGAAACGCGTTGGGCCGGTTTGGGCATCGGCGTCATGGGACGCGCCCTGAGCGAACAAAACCTCCTGCCCTCGCCGGAATTGTCCGTGCGACTGCGTGAACAACTCAAGCGCGCGAAGAGCCCGCTTGATGTTGGCGCTTTCTGCATCGCCACGGGCATTCTGCGCGATCAAGAGTCCACCGGCATTGTGCTGGAGAAACTCGATCGCATCAGCGACGAAGAAGCTCGCGGTTACGCGGCCGTCGCCCTGGGCCTGATGAATGCTCGCGAAGCCATCGACCCGATTTCCGAAATCGTCAAAGAGTCCAAGTATCGCCCTGAACTGCTCAAGCAGGCAGCCATCGCGCTTGGTCTTTTGGGTGACAAGGATACGGTCGACGATCTCAAGGACATGCTTGCTGACGCCAAAGGTCTCGCGACCCAGGCTTCGCTTTCAACCGCCTTGGGTTTCATCGGTGACAAGCGCTCCGTGGATCCCTTGATCGAGATGATGGAAAACACGCAACGCACCGAAACCGCCCGCGGTTTCGCTGCCGTCGCCCTTGGTATCGTCGCTGACAAAGAGGACTTCCCCTGGAATGCCAAAATTGCCCGCGACATCAACTACCGCGCTTCAACCGAGACCTTGAACTCCGCCAACGCGGGAACGGGTGTGCTCAACATTCTCTAGTGCTCAATAGCTTCTATTGATCCCCTAGGGATCTCGAAAGTCTGTCCAAGGCGACTGGCTGGATTCGTCCAGTCAGTCGCTTTTTCGTGTCCGCTGCTTGTTCGCAGATGAGTCGGTTCTCGAGGAGAACTGTGAACCGAGCTACTGTCGTGCGCGCTTGCGAGGACCCGAGTGAACCAAATAGGCTGAGCTACCTCTGAACGCCACCCGTGGAGACGATGGGGCGCGTCAGCGGTGACGATCCCGCGCTTTGGATTCCGGGCCCTTGGGCTCCCGATGGAAAGCCTAGTGGATGCTCTTTGCGTGAGTCCCCTACCCTGCCTTGCGATTCCTTAGAAGCGCGAAGAAGGCGCCCACGAGCAAAACGCCGGCAACGGACGCCGTAGCTTTGGAACGGACCAGGGCGGAGTCGCGTTTGGAGTTTTTTTGCAACCAGTCCCCGGCCTGCGAGCTGTAATCATCAGCGGCCGCTATCCAAGCCGCGCGCTGCTCGTTGCTCAAGTCGCTGTCGGCTAGCGCGTCAGCTCGCAGTCGCTCCGCATACTTGTCCGCCCGCATTCCATCCTGCAGCCACAGGGCAGCGCGAGCCGCGACCCACAGAGTGAGCAAGTGACTGGAATCCAATTTCAGTGCCCCCTCGCAGGCTTGCAAGCAGGCGGGGAAGTCGCGGGCTTGGAAATAAACTTCGGCAATGGCGAGTTTGCGCAGGAGCGGATCGGGCTCCGCTTCGGCGGCTTCCAGAGCCGACACCAACTGCCCGCTCTGGAGCAGCGCCAAGGCCGCGTCGCGTCCTGCGATGGACTGCTGCGCAGCCTGGAGGGAACTTGGTGGAAACAAGCTGAGTGACAGCCAGAGTGGGATGCAGAGCGCGAAACACTTTGCGCAAGGTCGGCGCCGCTGCGAGGGCAACTCGCTTCCTACGACTAAGTTCTCGCGCTGGTGGGAAACCATCAGTCTCCCGAGCTTCCGTGCATTAATCGCTCGCGTCCGGTGCGCATGGATTCCTGCTGCAGGCGATCCAAGCCATTGGAACCGTCGCGCAGGACGTGCGCGACCTGAGTCGGTTCAATCCATTTCCACGCACCCGGCATGCTGCGCGCCTGCAGCAACTGAGCGGCCACGTCGCCTCCGAATTGCCAGGCAGGATCTGCGGGACCTATGGGCGCCCGGTCGCGACGAGCGAACACGGAATAATTGCGGGCGCTGGGCACCCGCGTAACCAACACCGATTGCTCGAAGGCGGTTGCCATGGTTTCGGCCAGGGCCACGACCACGGGATCGTCCATGCCAAAGCCGCCGACATTGGCACACAACCAACCGCCGGGAATCAAACGTTGCTCTAATTGTTCCAAATACTCGACGGTTGCCAAGTGCAGGGGAATCTCGACCTGGTTGGTATAGGCGTCGAGCACAATTTGCTCGTAGGGACCTTCCAATTGGCGCGTGGCAAAGCGGGCATCCAAGCCGCTGATGATGCGCAGGCGAGTGGTGTCCGTCGGCAAGTCAAACCACTTGCGTCCCAAGCGGGTGATCTCCGTGTCGATTTCAACCCCGTCCATTTGCAGTTCGACGCCGGGCGGTTTCGCTCCGCTCAAAACACGCCAAACGGTACCCGCGCCAAAGCCCAAGCAAAGCACGCGCCAGGGAGTCGGTGCGCTGCGGCCCTCAAGTTGGTTTTCGAAAGAACTCCACCAAATGGGCAAGACGAAGTCATCGTAATAAAAGCCCTCGCCCAGGAGGCCGAGGTTCGGCTGCCAAACGGATTGAAAGGAATCGAAGCCCTCGTTTACTTGCAGCTGCCGCAATTGCGTTCCAAAGCGCTTGTCCTGCACGACGCGCACCGACTGATAGACCGATTCCGCGGACTCAAGAATGCTTACACCTTCGGGAAGTTCAGGCAGGTCGTAGCGGCTGGTCCCGGCCGAAATTCCAAAGGCCGATAGCAAAATCGCGAGTGGTCCAGCGCCCGTGCGCGCGCCGGAACCCGCCCGCACGAGCAACCAGGTGGCCGCACTGGCCGAGGCCAAGATGGCGGCGCAACCCAGCAACGTGGCCTGCAAGCCGAAGGGCAAAGCGAAGTGACTGGTGGCGAAGGCGCCGACAACACTTCCGAGGGTGGAAGCCGCGAGCACGCGTCCGCCGGCTTCACCGGCGCTGCGGCCCGTTCGGCGTTGAACTTCCTCGGTGGCCAAGGGACCGACAGTGCCGAGCACGATTGCCGGCGGCAGAAACAGAATCAAGGCCGCGGCCAAACTCCCCCACAACAGCAAACTCGCGGCCTCATGCAATGGCAAACCACTGGGCAAAAAGGCCTCGCACACGGGGGCGGCCAAGCTGGGTATGCAGGCCGTGAAGACCGCGCCGACGGCCAAGCTCAGGGCCAAGGATCGCAGTGGACGCGGGCTTCCCGCCAAGCGTGCGCCGGCCAAGTATCCAATGGCCAGCCCCAGCAGGATCACTTCCAGAACGTTCGTCCAAACGACTAAGCTCGTTCCGTACCACGGAGACAGGACGCGCACGGCAGCGAGCTCCACCGACATGGTTCCCGCGCCCCCGGCCAACGCGATTGCATAAAGCCCGCTGACGGACCGCGCTCTCGTTGGAGTCGACTCGCGCAATTCGGGATTCTTGGCTTCAGGGGCGGTCATCTAGTCTGCTTCCGATTGCGCGTATGCAGGCACAGCCTGGGCCACTCGCCCGCATGCGGCAGCACCGTTCCGGCCGTGCCGCCCAGGGCCCGGACGTCAACCCGAGAGCTACTCGCCTTCGACGGCCATGGTGGGCATCTCGTAATAGTGAGTCGCAGTGTAAACGCGTCCCCAATCGTTGATGCTGACAGCCAGATCGAGGGTCGTGGTCATGCTACGCGGGAGAGTTTTCTCATGCTTGACACCATTGCAAATCACAGTCACCGGCTTATCCATGTCCAGCAAAAGGTCGTTGGCGAACAGTGTCACTTGGCCGATTCCCTCGCCGTCGATAGTGATGGTGTTGTCCTCGATTTTGGCTTCAATTTTGGCACCTTGCCCGGCCTCGAAACCACTGATCGAAAGCCAGGCCGAGCTGGAGCAAAAGAGCGAATTGGGTTGAATCGCAACTTGTTTCGGATTGGCATTGCGCGCGGTTGTGCTCATCCACGCTGCCGCATCGGCTTCCGTCCCCTCAGGGTCCAAAGTCACATTCTCCCACCCCTTTTCCTTGGCCTCGGCTTCGAACGCTGTGCAGTGCGCACCGCCGCCTGCGAAGTAAGTCGGCTGGTTCAGGAAGTTCCCGGTTGATAGGGGCTGCATGTCGCCGGCGCGCCCAATCACGCCCGCAAAGACCGACGGAAAGATGTCGGCCGTGTGCATGGCCGTCGCCACTCCGGATCCGCGACCCGCGACAAAGTAGCGGTTGGCATCGAGCGCGAAGTTTTTTCTGGCAAAGCGCACCACCGTCATCAAACGGCCGACTCCTCCCTCAACGGTGTTTTGCACCTCCGCGTCCGCGGGCATGCCGATCGAAAAGATGATCGTCCCCCCGCGCAAATCAGCATCCTGCCAATTTGTATTGAGATCCTCTTCGGGGCTAACGCCCTGATCGGGAACGCAAAAGAGAACCGGATAGGGGCCCTTGGAGTCCTTGTACGTCTTCGGCGCGTGGTAGGCAAATTCGACATCACCACCTTTGAAGAAAGGTTCGGTTTCGGTGCTCACCCGGCCTTTGCGTATCGAACTGGAGTACTCCTTCGAAAGATAAAAGACCTGCTCGATGTCCTCGACCATCGAGAGAAAGGGCACGCCTTTGGCCTTCTTCTCGATCTTCTCCACGTTCTTGTTGAGATCGGCCAGAGCATCGCTGATGCCGTCCTTGTCGGCCACGGCCTCGAAGTACTCCGCTACGTTTTTTGCCAGTTTCTTGTGATCCGTAGCTTTCAACTGTTGATCGGCTTGGGCACGGTCGGCGCCCACCAGAACCAGGCCCCCGAAAAGCAATGCAGTTCTAAGGAATGCAGTTTTTGGAGTGGTTCGTACCGGCCGCTTGGTTGCTGCTTGAAACATAGTCATCAATGGGTTTTGGGATGTTCTGCACGTCCCAACGTGCGAAGTGTGGCCGCGGTGGTGAACTAGGCGCGCATTTCGCGCTGGCTTCCGCGTGGTGATAGTCAGTGATCGAAGGCGAGTTTCAATTGTGTTTGCTGGCAGGTGTCGGCTTGGTAAGGACGGGATCGGGCCCCAAAAGAGCCATCCCGTACCCTCGCCGGGACCAAGCGCCCGCGTCGGATCGCGAAAGTACGGCGGAAAAGCCTTTCAATGCTTCTACGCGTCGGCCGCTGCTGAGGTCGAGCCGAGCCAGGGTGATTTCCGCATCGTCGGATCCGCGCGCCATGGCGATCGACAAGCGCGCTCGACCGGCCCGCATACGCCCCCTGGCGATAAGACCCAAGCCCTGCCGCGTCATGATCAGCGGGCTGGCTGCCCCCCTCCAAGTCTGCTCTTCGAGCACGGCCGCGGCTCCATCGAAGTCTCCCACTCGCTCCAGACTTAGGGCCAAGTTGACGGCCGTCCAGTCCGCTCCGTTCTTTTGGTGCAGAAGGTGCTGCAGCGCAATGGCGCCTCCAGGACCATCGAATTCGAGCCAAAGGGCAGCCGAGCGCGCGGCTCGAAACGCCAACCCCAATTGTGAGGGAGACAAATCCTCGCTTTGAAGGGAAATCGCCAGAGCCATTCGATCTCGCAATTTCGCGGCCCGGTCCAGGTCGGGTTGAAGTGTGTCCAGCTCTTCGAACTCTTGCCAGAGCGTCAATGCTGGATCGGCTTGTGCTTCGTCCTGCGCGCCGGCGGCTGTGAATTCCAATGCACTCGCAGACTCCGCTGGAAGCTGGCGAGACAGCGGAGCAGGACCTGCTCCCACAAGGGCGGCGCCGTTCAGAATGGCGCAGGCCAAAATTGCAATGGCACCACTCAATGCAAGTGCACCTGGCCCTTGCCGGCCTCCACGCGACCCAGGGCGTAAACGTCTTCGCCCTTACTCTCCAAGTGCGCGCACACGGCTGCGCGATGTTCATCCGGTACGATCAAGACCATACCGATGCCCATGTTAAAGGCCCGGAAAGCTTCGTCTCGCTCCATGTTTCCGCCTTGCACAAGCATTTGAAACAGGCCGCCCGGAGTCCAACTGTCGCAGGCTATGTGGGCATCGTGCTGACCCAGCACGCGAGGCAAGTTGTCCAGCAATCCGCCGCCGGTGATGTGAGCCATGGCCGCCAACTGGTCCTGCTCCAGGAGCGGCCACAGCAATTCCAAGTACGAGAGGTGCGGAGCCAAAAGCGCTTCGCAAACGCTGGCGCCGCCCAGTGGCTCGGGTCGGTCATTCAAATCGAGCTTCAACTCATCAAAGAAAATCCGCCGGGCCAATGAATAGCCGTTGGTGTGCAAACCGGCTGAGCGCAGGCCGATTAGATGTTGACCAGCTTCGACGCGGCTTCCGTCCAGAATGCGATCGCGTTCCACTGCGCCGACAATAAAGCCCACGAGATCGAAATCACCGTCGCGGTAGAGGCCGGGCATCTCAGCCGTTTCGCCTCCGAGAAGTGCCAGACCGTTGTCCTTGCAGGCCTCCGCGCAGCCGCGAATCAAAGCCGAAACCACATGCGGCTCGAGTCTGCCGGTTCCGACATAATCCATGAAGAACAAGGGCCGTGCGCCTTGGACCAAGATGTCATTGATGCAGTGCTGCACCAGGTCGCGACCGACGGTGCCGTAAATACCGGCGCGCTTAGCCACGTCGAGCTTGGTGCCGACACCGTCGGCGCTGCTGACCAATACCGCATCGCGGCAGCCGGCCTTGGCCGGATCGAACAGACCGCCGAAAGCGCCCACATTCCCGAGTACCCCGGGCGTGGAACTTTGCAGGATGGACTCCCGCGCTTGGGCTAGAGCTTCGTTTTGGGCGTCGATATCAACGCCAGCGTTCTTGTACGTCAGAGGGGTCTTGGAACTCACGCGGATTCTCCATCGGGGATCCAGTCCCCTGGGTCATTGGGGCCGCCACCATTGCCTGGTGTGCCTCGGTGCGGGCCAGGATAGCTAATCGCCGCTGCGCAGGCGCTCGAGGATCCCGCGGTTGTTGTCGAAGCCCATGAATTCGGGCAGGCGCTCCAGATGAAACCAACCGACCTCCAGAGCATCGGAACCGGCCTTGAGGACACCTCCGGTAGGTCGACACTCGAAGACCGCCACATTGGCCGGCTTGCGGGGGTCGTCCGGAACATAGATCAATTCCATCAACCGCTCCACGGACACCGACAGCCCGGTTTCTTCGCGAACTTCGCGCACGGCCGCTGCCGCGGGGTCCTCATCCATCTCCTGGTACCCCGCCGGAAGTGCCCAACTACCCTTAAAGGGCTCGATAGCACGCCGCACGAGCAGCACTTCGACTTTCTCGCGCACAACCACGGCGGCCGAAGCCGAAGCGGGATTCGCGTAAAGCACAAAGGGGCAGGCGGGGCAACGCTGGCGTTTTCGCCCTTCGACCAGGGCTGGGGCCAGGGTGCTTCCGCACAGTGGGCAATGCTTCGCTCGCTGGTGCCACACGGTCGAGCTCCCTGGACTCTAAAAGGTGGCGCGCATTCACGTGCCCCCGTGGTTGATGTTGGATGCAATACCGATCAGTTTCCCACCGGCAGCTTTGGTTCCTACACTAGGAAAGGCGAGTGGTCGTCGCAATCGATGCACCCACATGCACTTGGGCCGGCTCCCCGGGCTTCGCCCGCGCACCGATCGCCGCTTCCCACGTTGTTTCCCACACCTTTTCCCGCAACGGGCTCCGGCCCCGCCAGCCCATCCGGCCCGATCCGGCCCGCTCCCCTCCACCGCTGCCCGTTTGATGGAAATTCCGATGCTAATTAGCGGGCACCCTGCATGAAGACTCTGATCCTGCTCGGCAGTACCGGCTCGATCGGTACTCAAACCCTGGACATTGTTCGTCAAGCGCCGGGGGACTTTCGCGTACGTGCTCTCGGCGCGCGCACGTCGTGGAAGCCGATTTTGGAACAAGCTCGGGAGTTCAAACCCGAAGTGGTGGGATTGGTAGATGAAGAAGCGGCCCAGGCCCTTCGCCCCCATCTGGCTCCGGAAATCGCCCTGGTTTCCGGGCCGGAAGCGATGCTCGAACTGTGTCGCAACGTCAACTACGACGTCGCGGTGCACGGCATCGTCGGTGCCGCCGGCTTGCAGCCTTCCATGGAAGTCTGCGAACGCGGCAAAACCCTGGCATTGGCCAACAAGGAATCCTTGGTCGTGGCAGGCGAGCTACTGATGGATTTGGCCCGCAGGCGCGGGGCCAACATCCTGCCCGTGGACAGCGAACACGCGGCAATCTTTCAATGCCTGCGCGGCGAAGACAAGCGGCGCATTCGGCGCGTCATATTGACCAGCAGCGGCGGCCCCCTGCGCGACCACAGCCTGGAACAGCTGGGGAATGTGACGCCAGCGGAGGCCCTGGCCCATCCCAACTGGGACATGGGGCCGCGCATCAGCATCGATTCGGCCACGTTGATGAACAAGGCTCTCGAGGTCATCGAAACGCACCACCTCTTTGAGCTTCCCACCGAGCAGATCGAGGTGGTCGTCCACAGGCAATCGGTCGTGCACTCAATGGTCGAGTTCTGCGACGGCAGCGTCATGGGACAAATGGGGCCGCCAGACATGCGCGGTCCGATTCACTTCTGCCTCTACCACCCCGAACGTGGTCCGAGTCAGCTGACTGGTTTCGATTTGAAACTATTCAGTTCCCTAACCTTCGAAGAACCCGACCGAAAGCGCTTTCCCGGCCTTGAATTGGGCTATCGAGCCGTGGCAGAGGGCGGCAGCGCAGGTTGCACGCTCAACGCGGCCGATGAGGTTGCTGTCGCGGCCTTTCTGGAGGGACGGATCGGGTTTCAGGACATCGGCCGCGTCAACCGAAGCGTATTGGACCGCAGGCCGCGCGGAGGCGAGGATCTACAAGCGCTACTGAAGCTCGACTCCGATAGTCGCACTCTGGCGGCGGAGACGATCGAGGGATTGGCCAGCGAGGTGGCGGGCTGACTCCCCCCGGCATGGATTTCGAAACGCTTTCGCAGCTCCGACCGTATAGCGCTCATCACTCGACTTAGCCTGTTTCGCCAGCCGGCTGCATCCCCACCGGCAGCAGCCCGCATTTACCTACACGGCTTCAGCAATACCACGAACACCTATCGCGCCGCCCAGCCCCCAACCTCCGGTTGACGTCCGCGCGCAAGCGCCCCCTGGCCGGGGCATCCAGGGCCATTAGCGTAAATCATTCGCTCACAGCGGCTTTCCAGCTCAGCACGACCCCACCACGACCTACTTAGGGCGCATAATTACACGAACCCACGGTCCCGACTCAGGTTCGGGCAACGCCGTGGGCATACCCTCGACACATTCGAATGACCGGTATCTTTCTTTTGCTGCAAGTGGCCCTGGGCATCGGCCTCGTGATTTTTGTGCACGAGTTGGGACACTTCCTGGCTGCGCGCTGGTGCGGCGTGAAAGTGGAGGTTTTCAGCCTCGGTTTCGGGCCCCCACTTTTGCGTTGGCGCAGAGGCGGAACCCAATATCAATTGGCGGCCGTCCCGCTCGGAGGCTTCGTGAAGATGCTGGGCGAAGAGCCGGGCGAAGCGGGTCCCGAAGACGGCGAAGCCACTTCGAGCGACGGAGACTTGCGCAGCAAGACCGTCGGCCAGCGCTTCCTGATCTTTTCAGGCGGAGTGATCATGAATGTGATCTTCGCCTTGATCGTGTTTCCGATTCTGTTCTCGGTCGGCGTTCCATTCCGCGAGCCGATGCTCGGCGAAGCCGTTCCAGGTTCACCCGCCTGGCATGCGCGCGTGGAGCCGGGCACCATCGTCAAGAGCCTGGACGGCAAGGAAGTATTCGAGTTCAACCACATCGTCTCCGGCATCGCATTGGGCGATGAGGAGGGGGCCGTCATGCAAGTCGTGCGGCCGGGTTCGAAAGTCATCGAGAAGCTGCAGCTGGAACCGCGCTTCGACACGGCGCGCGGCATTTACACGATTGGCGTCAATCCGGGACTGGATCCCGAAAATCGCGTTTTCATCGAAGCGGGGTCCGCCGCCGATCGAGCCGGAGTTCGCAACGACGATCGGTTGCTCGGAGTCGATGGAGGCATTCCCGGATTGCCCCCCGGGCGTCAATTCCAAGCGGCCATGCTGCAGGGCAAGCCCATCGATTTGCTGCTGGAGCGCGAGGGCGAGCCGCTGGCCATTCGCTTGGAACCCGAAGCCAGTGACAAACTCGGCCCGCCCGTTTTGGGCATCATGGTGCGTCGCAACCACGTCGTGGATGTGCGCGATTCTGGCGACACCGATAGCTTGGGAATTCGCCCCGGTGACCGCTTGCTCAACGTCTCCGGAACGCAAATTGAAAGCCGCGGAGATCTAGAGCGCGCCCTGCTGGGCAACTTGGATCAAGCTGAATTCATTGTGCAACGCGACGGAAGTTCCATTCGTCTTGGCGACATCGCCCTTGGAACACGCGAGCGTGCCCTGGACTTGGTTTCCGATTTGGCGCTCACCGAAGACCTTGAATCGACGCAAATCGTCGTTTTTGACGGTCGCCCGGGAGAGCGCGCCGGATTGCAAAATGGAGACCGCATCGAGAGTATCAACGGTGTTGCCGTTGATAGCTGGAAAGAAGTGCGCGGGCAATTGCAGCAGGCCGGCAGCCAGGAAATTCCGGCGAGCATTGCCTTTGTGCGCATGATCGATGACGGCAATCCGGTCCAAATGGAGTTGGAAACCACACTCGAACGCAGTCCGATCATGTCCTACGGGATCGGCATTAAACCGGCCAGCCATATCTACAAGGCCGCGAGCTTCCCCAAGGCCATCGAAGTCGGTTTGACGTGCTCTTGGCGTTTCATGGCCGAGTCCTGGGCTACGGTCAAAGGCATGCTGTTCAGGCGCGTTGATTCCGACAACATCGGCGGCATCATCACGATCGGCGCCGTTTCGTACAGTTGGGCGCAGGAGGGCTTGGCCAAACTTTTCTTCTTCTTGGCCATGCTCAGCATCAACCTGGCCTTCCTCAATGTTCTGCCTATTCCGGTTCTCGACGGAGGACATCTGTTCTTCCTGCTGATCGAAAAGCTGAAGGGCTCGCCCGTTTCCGAGCGAGTCATGGGCTACTCCCAAATGGTCGGTTTGGTGCTGATTCTCTCGCTGTTTGTTTATGTCACTTACAACGACATTCAGCGACTGACTTCGACCTTCTTCAACTAGGCCGAATCCGCCTCGCCCCGGCTCGGCCGAGCAACTTCCGCAAGCTTGCGGGGATGGAAGCGAAGGTCCAGGCGCTAAAGTGCTCGGCATGCGAGCTTGGGGACAATTGTTGCGCCTGTCTTTGGCGCCCTCCGCTGCGGCCGATGCCGCGGCCGGCATGGTGCTCGGTGCTGGATTTTGGCCGTCCGGCGCGGCTCCTTGGCTATTGATCGCAGCCTCCCTTGCCGTCTACCACGGGGGACTCGGGCTCAATGATTGGGCGGATCGCCACCAAGACCAAATCACTCGCCCCGAGCGCCCTTTGCCCTCGGGCCGCATCGCCTCAAGAACGGCTGTACTCGTTTCCGTCGGATTGCTTGTGTCGGGCCCGCTGGTGGCCGGGTTTGCGGGCTACCTGGCAACGCTCCAAGTTTCAGAGCCCGCGTCCGCCTCAGCCGCATTGGCCGCCCTAGCCCTGGGTCTAGCGGCCCTGGCGGCAACGGCCTATGACCTGGGTCCCCGCGGACCGCGACTTGGGCCGGGGATGCTGGCCACCTGCAGGGCCTTGAACCTGGGCGCCGGCATTCTGCTCGGACGATCCATGGCGGTTGAAGCCAGCGGCGAGTGGCGCGCCCTCGCAGCCTGTGCGCTCTATGCCGCTTACGTGTGGACGGTCTCGCGACTGGGCAGGTTAGAGGATGGCGAGGACTCGGCTCCCTTGGGCCAAAGACCCTCCAGCCTGCTGCGCCGCGCGGCTTGGATATTGCTGTTCGCCGGGTCCATTGCAGCTCTGGAGGGCCTGCTGTGGAAGGGCAGCGTTTCGGGTTGGAGGGCTTGGTTGCCGGTATTCCCGGCCGCTTGGGCGGCGTGGGGCTTGGTGCAACTTGCCGCACAGAAGGAGTGGACCCGTCCCCTGGTTCAAGCAGCCATGGGTGCAGCTTTGCGGCGCTTGATCCTTTTCACTGCAGTAGTAGCCGCACATTCCAACGGTTCAGCCGGGCTTTGGGTGGCCGTCATCATCTTGGCGGGATTCCCCATCAGCTTTTCGCTGCGCAAGGTGTTTCCGCCCTCCTAGAACGCAATCTCGATCAATCCCCCGCCCGGTCTTCAGGCGCGATCCATTCCTCGCTGCGTCGCCTTAGCCATTCAAGCGCGGCTTCGCGCGAGTCGAGGACCCGATCCAATTGGAGCTGCTCGAGCTCGCGCGTGGCGATGCCCCACAGTGGACCGCGGGGTAGGCCCGCCCGGAGGAAGTCATCGCTGGCGAGGAAGGGCCCTGGGAATAAATCTTCCTGGCCCAAGCCTGCGCCCCATTCGGTCAATTCCTGTATTCGAGCAAGTTGCTTGCCAAGGCCTGTCAACCAGGCCGATGTGAACTTCCTCGCGTTGCCCCAATTGCGATTGCGCAACATTCGAATGCACTCCGCGCGATCTCCTGCGGCCCATTGCTCGAGGCTTGGCAACCGATTGAGCCGCTGCGAATACTCCCAAATAGTGCGCACGCTTTCGAATTCGGCCTTGGAAAGCCTGAGGCCCTCCAGGATCTTCTCGGCTACTTCCTCTTTGGAGGCGTCCCACTCACCTTGGTCATTTTGGGGGAAGGCCAAGACTGCCAGCCCCACACCCAGCGGCACGGGAGCCTTGAGTTCCGCCATGGCGTTCCAACGGCGCAGCTCGAAGGACTTATCGGGATTGCAGTCGAGCCAATCGGGGAGTAAGCGAGCCATGGCACCGACCTCGCACAGCATTCGACAAGCCCAAGCGGGCTTTGGAGAGCAAAAGATCTTGTGCAACTCCGCCCGAACCCGCTCTGGGCTCACTCCAGCCAGGGAACCCAATTCCGACCTGGAGGCGGCCAGAGTTTCGGCCTCGACCTCCAGGCCATAGGCCGCACTGAATCGCGCCATTCGCACGATCCGCAGACCATCTTCTCGAAAGCGCTCCGCTGCGACGCCCACGCAGCGCAACAGGCGCTGCTCCAAGTCCTGCGCACCTTGGGTGGGATCGTGCAGTTCGTTGTTCAGGGGGTTGAGGTAAAGCGCATTGCAGGTGAAGTCCCGACGTTTCGCATCAGCTTCGAGCGAATGCCCGAACTCGACTTGGGTGGGATGGCGATGATCGGAATAGCCCCTTTCTTCCCGAAAGGTGGTCAGCTCTAGTTCCACACCGAGCACACGGACTAGCACCGTTCCAAAGGCACGCCCGACGGCCTTGGTGTGCTTAAAGATAGTCTCAATCTCAGCGGGCGTCGCATCGGTTGCCATGTCCAAATCCGTCGCCGGCATGCACAGAGCCAAATTGCGCAGCGCTCCCCCAACGATGTAAGCCACATGGCCGTGATCCACCAAACTTTGGGCCACAGTCGTTGTCGCAAGGAAGAGATCCTTCGGCAAGTTTTGTGCTCGCAGTCCTGAGTTCGCTTCCATTGCCTTGAAGCGTAGCAAATGGACGCGCAGAATCGGATGCACTCAGGCCGCCGGCTAATTGGCGCACGCTGCCCGCCCCTGGGTAGCAATGCCTGCGCCGGCAGCCGAGGGGCTGTTCGCTTTTCGACTCACTCACATCCAAAGATTGCCGTCACGCACATGGCGAATTCGATCGAAAGCAAGCAGACCAAATCCGGGCGCAAGTCGCGCTTCGACACCATGTCCGTGCTTTCCTTGGTGGCCATCGCCATCGTGGTTGTTCTGATCTCGGTGCCCAGCCTCGAGTACTTCGCCAAAAAGCAAAACGAGCGCGATGCTCTGCTCGTTTTGCGCATTCTTGGAAGAGCTCATACAACCGAATTGCGCCAGGAGAGCTCGCGCGCATCGTCCGCGGCCCAGGGCCAAGAAGCGTCGGCGGAATCCAAGTCGGAAAACCGAGCCAAGCCGATCGAGGCCGGTTTCGCAGACCAACAACCGCTCGAATTGGACCCGACCTACGCCCCCGGTGATTTGGGCACTTTGCTGCAGCTGCGGCCCGAAATTCTCCACCGCTTGCCGGACATGGAGGCCCTTGGCGACGGGCATCAGCTGCGATCCCACGGATACCTGTTTCGGTGGCTCGGAAACTCCCCCCACGACCAACTTCGCGACAGCAACTTCGTAATGCTCGCCTGGCCCTGGGAATGGGGCCGCACCGGCGCGGCGGCTTTTGCGCTCGATGGCGCGGGCC
>JAJDES010000242.1 GCA_029259675.1 Planctomycetota bacterium | reverse complement strand
GTCTTCCTGGCCGGACGCGATGAAGAGGGCTTGGGCGTTTCGCACTACATCGGCATCGTTCTCGGCGCCGCACTTGTCCTAGTCGGTGCCTGGCGCACGTTTAAGCAAAAGAGCTTTCGCTCCCAGTTCGCAGCGCGCCCGTTGCTCAAGCGCAGCGCCGTAGTTGCTGACCGCCGTAGCGAAACACGCATGCTCTTCACCGAGGGCATCACGACCTACTTCTTCGAGCTCGAATTCGAGGATGGTTTCTCGGCCGAATTCCGTTACCCCGGTCGCGGAGGACACACCGATCCCTTGCACAAGGGCATTACCGGGGTGGCCTATACGCGCGGAACCGACCTCGTCGATTTCCGCCAAATTCGCGTTTAATCGGCGAAATAGAGCCCACTTGAGAGGGCTGCGATTCTCTGTCGAGCGCGATGCGTAAGTCGGCAAGCGCTACCGGGGCCCGCCAGGATCAAAGTTGGTGCAGATCCCGGTAACTCGCTACGCGTAGTCCTTGTGGCTTCGCCTCGGGTTGCACTGCGTGCAATTCGAATTAGCGATTTCTGGACATTGCCGGCACGCTGCCGGCTTGGCTCTGATGCTGTTATCAGTCCGTGGCCAAAGCCTTGCTGATTGAGCCCAACCTGTTGTGTGCCCGTAGCAATCGCGCGTGACGGCACCAACGCGCTGCCTCATGTGAAGACTGCCGGTCATGGGGCCCTCAACTACGCTCTGAACTGCGACAGTCCGAAGTTCGCTTCGACAGAGGCAAGATTGCGGCTGGTGCCTCCAGATCACTGAGCCCTTGGGAAGAGTTGGATTTTTTGAAATTGGACTTGACGGTTCTTCAGGCCGCGCTAAATTCCCATTGCAATTGAGATTCAATCTCAGTTGAAAGATCAAGTCAGACCCGGACTCCACCCCTTCTCAGAGGGCCGGTAGACCCAGGAATTGGACCCATCCCGTCGTCGCTCGGAGCCTCCCCGGCCCACGGCGATTGGTGCCTCCGCTTCCCAATCAACCCTCAGCGAATCCTAGGAGTACCGCCATGACCCTCTGTTCTTACCCACTCATATCCATTGGCAAGGCCGTCACTGCAGTCGGCGCGGCCTGCCTGCTAGCTACCAACCCGGCCTGGGCCGACAGCGATGACCAAGCCAGCCAAGTTTCCATTGAGAGCTCTGTAGCCACTGTCGGCAACGCCATGAGCATGATCACTCGTTCGCCCCTGGTTGGTGGATTGGGATTGTTGACCATCGGCTTTGCACCCGCCGCCGTTCCATTGGGTCCCGACTTCCCGGTGCTTTTGGTGGATGGCCCCCCCTTCCTATTTCGCTTCGGTGCCGTGGCTCCAAGCGGCATTTTCATCAAGTCCTTCACCATTCCGAACAGCTGGCCGGCCGGGGCACCCATCTTTGCGCAATCAACGATCTTCACCGTCGGCGGAGAGGCCTTTGGAAGTCGCGCCCTACAAATACGGCCCAGCACCTCGCAGCCCAGCAGCTTCGTGGATTCCACATCCGCATTGCCGACTTCAACCGGTCTGCACGTCGCCATCGATGTCGATTGGGGCGACTTCAATCGCGACGGCTACCCCGATGGAATCGTTGCGAACGAAGGTGACGGAGCGGAGCTCAACTTGCTGATGAATGCGGGGATGGGCACGTTGACACTTAGCGACGAGGCCGCCGCCAGTTTGCCTTTGCTTGCGCAAGGGCCCGCATCCGTGGTTGAGATCGGCGACGTCAACAACGACGGCTACGACGACATCTTTGTGGGTACCTATTCCGATGCCCTTACCCCCGCCCCGAATCGCTTGCTGATCAACCAAGGCGACGGGACCTTCCTCATCGAGCCCACATTTCCCGGGGGCGCCGGCTCGCCACTGGATGCGGTTTTCACCGATGTGGACGGAGATGAGGATCTCGACTTGTTCGTGGCCAATCGACAGGATTTGGAACACCCCTCCGAAACGCCCGACCCGACAACCCTGTACATAAATGCAGGTGGGGCCCAGGGCCTTACGATCGGCCTCTTTGTTCCAAGCGCAACATTTGGAACCGTGGGAGGCAATGACCCCCACCTTGACGGCGGCGACTTGAGCGTCGCGGACTTTGATCTAGACGGCGACAAGGATCTCTTTATCGCGCGCTCGAGCAGTTCCGCCGGCGGTGAGCAGAACAGGCTCTATCGCAATGATGGCAGCGGAACATTCACAGACATCACCGCTGCCGGCCTTCCAAGCCAGGTCTTCAAAAGCCTCCATTCCTGCGTGGCCGACTTCGATGGTGACGGCTTCCCCGACATCTTCCTCGCGCAAAGCGACGTATCGCTGACGGCGACGGGACATCTCTTGCTCAACAATGCGAATTCGGGCAGCCCCACATTTACGGACGCGTCCGCAAATGTCCCGACCTCATTTGGCGCTGCTACGGGAATCCGCCTGTTTTGCGAAGCCGGTGACGTCGACCTCGATGGCGATGTAGACATTCTTGTCGGCGTTCATGAGTTTTTTGATTTCAGCCAACCGGGCATGCCGACCTTGGGCGAAGACGTACTGCTGCTGAATCAAGGCGGACTTCAGGGCGGAGTGGAAGGCGAGTTCCTCACCGACCCGAGCTTCACCTTCCTGGCCGACTTCGACCCCTTCATTGCGGGTGATGTATCCCTAGTCGATATCGACAACGATGGTGATTTGGATGCTTATTTGGCAAATGGCGGCGATTTCGATTCGGTCGATCCGCCCCAGGACGTGCTGCTGATCAACCAGCTGTAGTCCTTTGGAACGAGGAGTCTCCTTCGGCTTCCCTCGGGGGGGGCGGTTCAGTCAGCGGGACCGCCCCCGCACCCCTTCCCAACTTCACTCGCCCGCGCCCACGCAATGATCTGTCCATTTGCAAGTTCACGCTTTGCCTCGGCGAGCATCAATCGCCTTGGGGATTGGTGAGTGAGCGGATCGCTCAGCATTTCGCGTTCAGTAGGCGAGTAGGTCGGCCGCCAAAGCGGACGGCGGGCACACGTGGAGTATGTCTGTTGAAAGCTAGGGTGGTCGGCCCCTTGCTCGCTACCTCGCCACACGACTTCTCATGCGCAACCCCAGCCGGCTCGAATCGCTATTGCGAGGTCCAGGCCTAAAACGGGCTCGACAGTCCGCGCATGCGTCGAATCAAGCCGATTTGCCCCAAGTTGTACGCTTCGTTGAAGCAGTAGAAGTTCAAGCCACCGGCTAAATCGCCGGCATCGGACGTTTTGGAAACGGCCCCCAGTGAGGGAATTCGCCAACCGCCCTCCGGGGCGGGCACGCGCTCCATGAATTCCAATCGTTCGACCAGAAGCTCGCCCGCTCGGCCGTATTCGCCAAGCAAGTCATCTACTGCCGGATACTCGGGCAATGGCAATCCGGGTAAGGGCCTGCGTCCGCTGTGAAACTTGCGTTCCCAATCGCACGGTTCCAATTCTTCACCAAGACTGCGCGCCAAGTGCCGGCGAGTTGCCGCCAAGTGACCGAGCGTCCAAAGCGCGGGTTGCTCGTCACCGACCCGTGCAGACCAGTCCTCGAATTCCATGCCCGCCGCGAGCATCTCCATCAGAATGGATTGGAATCGAAACGAAGCGGCCAGACCCGCCAGGGGTCTCGATTCGAAATTGGAACGCGCGCTGTGTGAGGTCTGCATCTGCCCCACCTAGAACCGTGTATCCAGACAGTCACCGGAAAAGACGCCGAAGCAATCCTGTTGCCTGCTCCATACAAAGGCGTGCAATATCGCGCTCTTGGGCGCACAGATGCTGCTTGGGGAATGCTCGCGCAGCCCACAGCCGCGGCGGAACAAAGGTTCCGGCCCCAAGCGAACGTGGTCACTGCCGCTGATCCTCCCTGCGAACGATTCGAGCCAGGCGATTCCAGCGACTTGAAGCAAGCTTGATTGCCGCCCAAAAGAGCTTTATACGATGACGTATACAAGCCATGGACAAACAGTTTTTGGGACGACGTACCGAGCTGGCCGTGCTCGAAGAATTACACGCTTCGGGCAGACCTGAACTCTTCGTGCTCTACGGCCGGCGCCGCGTGGGAAAGACGGAACTGCTGCAACAGTTTTGCCGCGGCAAGCGCGCGGTCTTCTTCCAGGCGGCTCAATTGCGCGATCGCGACAATCTGCGCTCCTTCCGCGACGCCCTGCGCGAATCCCTCGATGATCCTTTGGTCGACGGCCTCGAGTTCGGCGATTGGGCAGCGGCTCTCAACTTTGTTGCGGAGCGCACCGGTGACGAGAGGCTCGTCATCGTCTTGGACGAATTCCCCTACCTCTGCGAAGGCAACAAGGGATTGCCGTCGCTGCTGCAGCGCTTTTGGGATACGCGCGGCAAAAGCTCCTCGTTGATGTTGGTGCTTTGCGGCTCCCAGGTTTCCTTCATGGAGCGCGAAGTCTTGGCCGAGCGCTCGCCCCTCTTCGGCAGGCGCACCGCGCAACGCAAACTCGAACCGCTTCGCCCGCCCGACACGCTCAACTTCTTCTCGCGCTGGGGCGTCGAAGAACGGCTCTTGGCCTACGCCATCGTCGGCGGCATGCCCGCATACCTACGTCGATTCGACGACTCGCTCAGTCTGGACGAAAACCTGTTGCGCGAAGTCTTGAGGCCAGAGGGCTACCTGTTTGACGAAGTGCACTTTCTACTGCGCAACGAGCTGAATACGCCCAGCACCTACAACTCGATCCTCAAGGCCATCGCAGGCGGCTCCGAACGCATGGGCGACATCGCCCTGACCGTCGGCATCGATTCAACCACGGCCAGCAAGTACCTGCACGTGCTGCGCGAATTGTCGCTGGTCGCCCGCACGATTCCGTTGACGGATCCCGACCCTCTGCGTTCGCGGCGCGGCGTTTACCGCGTTCAAGACCGATTCGTCAGCTTTCACTTCCGCCACTTACAGCCTCGCCTTTCCTTGATTGAAGCCGGTCGCGGAAAGCGCGTGCTTGAGGAATTCATCCACCCCGACCGCGAGCGCCTCATGGATGAAGCGCGCACCGACTTCATTCTCGATCACCTCGCGCGCGATGCCGCTGAACTCGTGGGCGACGAAATCATTGAAGTCGGACGTCACGGCGGCAAGTTCGTGCGCGCCCTGGGCCGGACGATCGAAGGCCAAGGTGTCGCGGCAATTGTGATGCCCAAGAACACACGCTCCCTGGCGGGCCTCGAACGGGAATTGGAAGAACTCGAAGATGCCTTCGAGGGGGTGATTCACAAGCTGCAGTACGGCTTGAGCGGGCAGGTCAGCTCTCCCTTGCACGTCGAGCGCGTCCCCGAGGGAGAATTGCTGTGAGTGACTTGGATCGCCACTTTCAAAACTATTTCGAAAGCCTCGACCGCGCGGGCGACGACCGTTGCTTCATTTGTCGGCGCACTCCCGCAGACGTGAAGTCCTTCTTCGGTTTCCGCGAAGATGGAACCCCCGTGGACGCAGCTCGTTACGGCATCGAAGACGTGGTGCTCGAACAGCTCGACATCATGAGCTACCGCGGGTCGCGACCGGTTTGCTCCGTCTGCCAATTGAATTTGGACACGATCCTGCTGGCGGATAATGGGCGTGAGGTGCTGCAAACCGTGCTTTCGGAGATGGAGCACGAACGCGATCGCCTGTGGGAGCCGCTCGAGTAGGCACCGGAGAAGAACCCGGGTAGACACCGGAGCGCTCCGCTCGAGATTCGCGCTCGCGTCGCTTTCCCAAACGCGTGGCCAAGCCCAAATTGCGCGGCTGGAGGGCAGCCATTTGACCCGCGCAACCGAGTCCGTTCACACGGGCTGCGGCTCGCAACGAAATCGGGATCGGGCCCGATCCAAATTGGCGCCGAATCCCGGCAAGCTGCATACCGGGTCGCGGGGTCCCGTTGCTATCCTCCCCCCACCGTGTCCGAGTCTCCGCCCAAAAAGCCCCACCCACTGCTTGATCGGATCCGATCGGGCGACTTTGGATACGTCAGCAAATGGGTTGGCTTGGCCACCATTATCGGCCTTGTAGGCGGCTTGGCGGCGGTTGGATTCGACTGGCTCTTCCACCTGATCAAGGAACACAATTTCCTCGAGCAAGGCGGTGTCGTGAATGAGGCCATCGCCGGTCTCGATCGGCATTGGTGGCTGATACTTGTCATCCCGACTGTCGGCGCTTTGCTGGGCGGCTGGTTGATTGCGCGCGTCGCGCCCGAAGCGGGGGGGCATGGAACAGAGCAACTGATTCGCAGCTTCCACCAGGAAAACGGCTACGCGCGCAAGCGAGTTGTGGCGGTCAAATCCATAGCCAGCGCCCTGACCGTCGGCTCCGGTGGCTCGGGCGGAATGGAGGGTCCCGTAGCCCAAGTCGGCGGCGGGATCGGAAGTGCGATCGCCTCCGGCTTGAAGCTCAATCACCGCGACCGCCGCGTGTTCCTGCTTTCGGGCGCCACTGCCGGCGTCGGGGCTCTTTTCACCGCGCCCCTGGGAGGAGCCCTCTTCGCACCCGAAGTGCTCTACCGCAAGCCCGAGTTTGAAGGCGACGCGATCATCCCCTGCATCGTCTCATCGATCGTCGCCTACACGACCTTCAAGACCCTGACTGGAAAGTCGCGCGCCATCCCGATTGACGGAGCCATCTTGGACGGCCTTTCGTTCAATGATCCGCGGGAACTGTTTATCTACATGGTGCTGGCTTTGCTCTGCGCACTTGTCGGCTGGCTTTACATCCGCGTTTTCACGGGCACCCATAAGTACTTCACCAAGCTACCAATACCGCGAGCGTTTAAACCCGCCTTGGGCGCCTTCTTCCTCGGCTGCATGGCCTTGGCCCTGTGCAAGCTGACGACTGAGCAAGGCGTGCTTTTCGGCGGCTACGAAATCATTCGCTCGGCCATCGCGGGCACCATTGCATTGCCTGTCTTGGCCGTCCTCGTCTTCGCCAAGATCATCTCCACTTCCCTCTCCATTGCATCGGGAGGGTCCGGAGGCGTCTTCGCTCCATCGCTGGCAATCGGCGCGTGCCTGGGAGCCGTCGTCGGAACGGTGGCGGATGTGTGGTTCCCGGGCCTGAACATCAACCCCTCTTGCTACGCACTGGTCGGCATGGGCGGGTTCTTTGCCGGTGTGGCCAAGGTGCCCATCGCTTCGATGATCATCGTCTGCGAAATGACAGGCAGCTACGAATTGCTGGCACCCTTGATGCTCGTTGCCATTGGCAACCTCGTGCTGTCACGGCGCTGGACGATTTATGAGACCCAGGTAGACGCGCCCATCGATTCACCCGCCCACGCCGGCGACTTTGTGGTCGACGTGCTTGAAAAAATGAAGGTCGAGGACGTCGTAGACCTTGAGCGGGAGCTGGTGAAAGTCAGCGAGAATGCAACCTTGAGACGTGCCCTCAGCATCGTCTCCACCGCAACGGCCTCCTACTTTCCGGTGGTAAACTCCGAGGATGAGCTCGTTGGGATCTTCTCCCTTTCCGACATTCGGCGCATCTTTCGCGAGGTCGGAATCGAAGACCTGGTCATTGTGCGCGATTTCATGGTCGACCGGGTCGCGACGATCCGCATGGGCGACAACCTCAATGAAGCTTTGCGCCTGCTCAACGAACTGAGCATTCACGAGATTCCAGTTGTGGACCCCAACAATCCCAAGCGCGTGCTGTCGATGCTTGGTCGCAACAATCTGGGAGCCGCCTATCACAAACGATTGCGCGAGCTAAAACGCCAATCGTCCTAAGTCACTTTTTTTGAGTTCCACAAACGTCTTCCTGAGCGAATAAAGCATGTCCAGCAAGAAACCGATCGTTCGCATAACCGGCGATGCCGCCGACGTCATCATCGTTCGCCCCGGAGCCCGGGTCACTGTCTTCAACAGTGCGGATCCTGAGGATTACGACGATTTGGAGGCTGTGCGCCGCAAGGTCATAGAAGGTGCTCCAGCCCAAAAAATAGTCGCCGCCGAAGGTGACGTTGAAATTGAAGGCGAAGTTGCCGATGTCATCGTCGTCGAGGGCGAAGCCGTCATCTTCAACAATGAAGAACTTGACGACGACGATGATGATGAAGACGAAGAGGACGACGAAGAAGACTGAGACTTCTTGGGTCGCCGAAGGCAACCACCTGCGCCTTTCGCGCCGCCGGTTCCCGGGGGCCGCAATCGGAACGATCTGCGATTAGAGCACTCTGCGATCAGAAAGCTCTTCGTTCAAAACACGTTTGGTTCAAAACCCGTTTGGTTCAAAACACTGTGTAAACAAAAGGTGCAACAATCGGTACCGCTTGCAGGAAGACGAACAGCACCGCGGCCGGAAGCAACAGAGCCACGACCGGCACAAGCCACCAGTAAGGCCCGTTCCAAAGCCCACGAATGAGCTCTCCAACGGTGGTAAATCCTGACCGAATTGCGCGCAACTGGCTTTTCATTCGTTCCTTCCTCTGAAGTATCCTAGCAGGGGAATGACTGTGCGGAGATCAAGAATTAGAAAGTGGCGAAGGCCGTGATGGCCGGCGATAGCGATGCCCCTCGGGACGCGCAGACGCCCGGCACCGGCGGCCCGTCCGAGCCTTCTGATCTCAATCAGGGGCGAAGTTCCAAGCTCGGGGAAGCCGGCGCGGATACGCAACGCGCGCACGGCTTTTGCCCGCGCTGCTTTACAAATCTCGAGCAATCGCCACCCTGCCCCGAATGCGGTTTCAAGTTTGAACGCCGCGCCGGAGTCATCGATCACATTGGCACTAGCGACCGCGAAAAGAGAGCTGCTGAAGTTGAAGACTTCTATACCAAAAGCCCTTTCCCCGGCTATGGCGAAGTCAACAACGGCGCCGCGCTATTAGATCGCTCCCGGCGCGCACCCTTTTTGGTTTCGCTAGACGCTTCCATTGCGCCCGACGCCGAAGTGATCGACATCGGTTGCGGAACGGCCCAGTTGGCGGCCTTCCTCGCGCTTTCCGGTCCCAGGCGGCGCGTACTTGGAATCGACGGGTGCGGAGCTTCGCTGGCCTGTGCCGACGAATTTCGCAATCGCTCGGGTATTTCCAATTTGCAACTCGTGCGCTCGGACATTTTCGATTTGCCCGTAGCCGCCGGCACCTTTCAAACGGTTATCAGTCGCGGTGTCGTGCACCACACACCCGACCCGCAACGGGCAATCGAATGCGTCGCACAATGCGTTGCGCCGAATGGATACTTGATCCTCGGTTTCTATGAGACGCGCGCCAGGCTCTTCCACTGTATGCGCCGCGCACTATCCAAGCTGACGGGCAAGCCGATTCGCATGCTCGACCCGGTACTGCGTCGCAAGGACCTGGACACGGAGAAGAAGCGGATTTGGATCGAGGATCAATACCTGCACCCGCTTGAACATATCTTGCCCTTGCCGGGAGTGCTCAAGCAGCTGCGCGCATTGGGCTTTGATTGGGTGCGCACCTTGCCGCCCGCCAGTTTCGGCGGAACCCTGTTCGATGCCACTCCGGAGCCCTCCGCCGGCGCTCTCTTTTCCCTGCGAGCGGGCTGGGCCATGGCGGGACTGACGGATCCCGATGCGGGTCTAGTCCTCGTTGTCGCCCGCAAGCGCCCGAATTGAGCGGATCAACAATTCTTCGCAAGCCCTGACGCTTATGGGTCAGAACTTGAAGGCACAGATGCATCCTTGGAGCACGGTTGCCTAATTGGATTAGCGTTCGTAGTAACGGTTGCCTACGACCAAGCCGTCCAACCCGCTGCGGGAGTCAGTCTGAGGGGCTGGGTTGTCGGGGCGGGGC
>JAJDES010000241.1 GCA_029259675.1 Planctomycetota bacterium | reverse complement strand
GCCGAGGGTGGCTATCAGTGCGCAACCGCCGGCACCCAGCAAGACGGCGCGGCCCAACCAGGGCAGGGCTTCGGTCCAGCCGCCGGCCGTGAAGTGCTCGCTTTGCAAGGCAACCAATTGCCACTCTTCCAAGCGCGTGCAGCCGCGTTCAAAGAGCACCCAAAGCAGGCTTGAGGCCGCGGCGTAGGCGAGGAATGTGCTGGTTGTGCTCAGGGTTCCGCGTCGCAGCGGCACCCAAAGTGAACTGCGCAGGCTGGTATCGATGACACCGCCTATTTTGCCGCGAAGGGCGAGTAGAGCCTGTGCGTGAACGCGCAGGAACCAGGCGTTGCGCGCCCACGCAAGGATCATGAGGATCACGCCCAGCGGGTACAGCCGGATCAGCTCCGGCGCTTCGAACAATCCCTTGAGCCAAGCGGGAAGCACGCTTTCAAGGCGCAACGCCAAACCGGCGCGCGTGACCTCTCCCTCTTGGACTTGGGTTTCAACCGTTGCGATTCGGCCTGTGAGTTGTTCCTGTTGCGCGCTAACGAGCTTGCCGTCTTCGGCCAGGGCCTCCGCTGTGCGATCCACTAAAGTCTCCAACGCTCGGCCCAGGTCGGCCCCCGTGTTCTCCTTCTGACTTCGACTGCGGTACCAATTCCTGTCGCCGAGCTTGGACTCTGTCCATTTGCTCAATTCGTAGGCTAAGCGCTCGGCTCGCTCGGAAACTTGCGGGGTTCTCGATTCAGCGCCGGGTTGTTGAAGCACTTCTTGGAGCGGATTGAGCACGCGCAGCTCGAGGTCATCAGAGATGGCACGGATGGTTCGATCCGCTTCTTCTTGGGCGCGCACACGCAATTGCTCATTGACGAGTTCCTGGAATTGCATGGCAGCCTCGTCGCCGCCCGCTTGAAGTTGGACTTGCTCCGATCCCAAACGCAAAGCAGCCATGGCGACAGGCAATTTACGGAAAGTGCGAACTTGTCCGGCTAGTTGTTCTAACTCGCGATTGAGGCGCTGCGCATTGCGAGTTTCCAGTTCGCTGGGTTCAAAAATTGTGAACGCTGTTGCACTGTCCATTGCTGGACGCGACGCAAGTTCGCGTGCCCTGGAGGCCTCGACATCGCTGAGCTCAAAGCGTTGAACCAACGCATCGAATCGACTTTCAAAGGGATACAGGGATTCGAGCCTGAATGCTTGGATAGCAGTGTCGTTGCCGTCCAGCGGAAGAATTTCAGCGGGAATTTGCAGCGCACTGGGAACCTCAGCTGTCCAGGGTCTTGCGCCGCCTTCGTTTTGTGCCGTGAGCCTGCCGACATCCAAATCGGGGCCAGTGTTCAAAGGATCCGCCAGCGTGCGCTCCGCTGCATCGGGATCCACAAGCAAGTGCACGAGTTCGAGGTCCGCACTAAAGAGCAGTGCGTGGGCGTCGTCCAGCAGCCCCAATTCTGCTACCAAGGCATCCGTGCGATCCTTCCATGGCGCCCGTGCCAATTCGGCGTAGGTTTGGCCTAGGATCTCTTCGGTGGAAGCCAATTGCTGCGCCTCGATCGCATTGCTTTCCATTTCGAGCTCCAGGGCAGCCAGCTCGAATTCCTTGTCGGCCAGGGAGTGCGCCAGCTCCGTATAGGGCTCGACTACTTTGTAAAGCACCACGAAGGCAAAGAACAAGGTCCCGAGGGCCAACCTGGATGTGGCCCGGCTGCGTTCGCGGAACAATTCAAAATGCCTTTCCTGGCCCCATTTCCCCTCTTCCATCGCCTGCTCCAATTCCGCTGCTCGGGTCGCGCCCTTGGTTCATACCTCGACTCTAGGAATCGACCCTCTGCCTTTGGAACTGGAGCCCCGCAATCACATGAAGCAGTACTTTCGATGGTTGCCGCACCTAATGGTGGCGACTGGGGTCATCTTTGTGATTGGCACCGTGCTGCACGAGGGCGGCCACGCGCTGGCAGGAGTGGTCGCAGGCGCGGAAATCGAAACTTTCGTGGTCCTGGGCCTGCGAATTTGGCCCTCGATTGAGTGGGTGCCGACCCAGGGACTCTTCGGCTACGTCTCCTACGATCGAGAGCTCACTGGGAATGCTCGCGCCTGGATGCAGTTGGCGGGAAGCGCAGCCACTTGGATCGTGGCCCTGCTGGCGCTCTGGACGTGGCGTTGGCCCAGCCGGACTGAGGGTTGGAGCTTGGCGCGTACAGCGCATCTAGCCGGCAGCTTCCTTTGGGTTGACGTTTTCTGCCACAGCCTGCCCTACATCGGTTTGCCCATGTACCTCGTCTTCGGTAGGTCTCTACGAGACGCGAGCACCAGCGAACTCATGTTTGGCGCGACCGAATTGGGCCTGGGCGAATACTGGTTGTTGAGCGCCATATTCGTCCAACCGCCCCTGGCGCTATGGGTCCTTGCGCGGCGATTCAAGCTTCGGCGAAGCGAGGATTCGCAACAGCCTACGGCTTGAGCAGACGTTCGCGGGTGGGGCGCCCCGGCGAACGTCAACCCAATGGCCTTCTGGGAAGTTGTCCTAGGGGATCAACCGCGTGGGCATGGCGTTGCTGGCGAAGGTGGAAATCAACTGCGCATCGAGAACCGCAAAGGCGTGCGAAAACTCAATCCCGGCCAAGCTGGGATCGGCGCCGGGCGGCAGGGAAAACGACGCAGTAGCTTCACCGCTTGTGTCCAAAGTTCCAAGCGAAGCCGACAGAGGGCTTTGGTTGGGCTTTTGGACCGTGCGCAGGAAGTAGGCGTCGTAGTTCAGGGGCAGCAGCACGCCGTTACCGAGGTCGAGGCCGGGCGAGTTGCCCGTAACCGAACCGAACAACCAGTACGTCATGTCGCCGAAGGCCGAACCTGCATCGAGTGTGAAGCTCGCCGTGCCGCCTGCGGCAAGGGAAATGGTGTCGATGTCAGCTGAGAAGGGCTCGCAGCTGTCGAGCACACCACTGAGGTCGAAGTCGGGCGAAGCGAAGGAGACGATTTCACAATCGTCCTCAATGCCGTTTTGATTGCAATCCTGTGCGAGGACGATGCAGGATTCCGTGCTTGCGTTCATCTCATAGAGTTGAACCAACTCAGGTGTATTCGATTCCGCAACGCGAATGTAGTAGTGACCTTGCCCGGGAAGAAGCACATTGGGCAACGTCTCTCCCTTTCCAAGTCCGTTGCGGTCCGCCGAGGCAAGAATGACATTGGTGGGTGTCGAGCGCACTTGAAGGCTCATATCCGCCGCCTTGTTGCTCTCCACGAAATTGCCCGTGCTGCATTGACCCGTTTGCCCGTTTTGGCCCGTTGCTTCGTACTCGAAGCCGAACGGCTCCACCTCAACGGTCAAAAGCGTGGGCTCGGAAACAGTGAAGCGGTACCAGTCTTTTTCCTCAACATTGTCGATGCTGAGAATGCGCGTGTTTGAAATCGAATCGCCGGGAACTTCACCAAAAGTGTATTCGCCGGGGGGCATGGGGCCGAGTGCCGCGGCGGTGGCCCCGCCATTGTTGAACTCAAACTCGTCGCCGTAGAGCCGATGCATTCCGCGCACGTCGTCGTGCTGGGGACCGTCGAAAGCCGTGGAGATAAAGGGCTCCATCAGTTTGCTTTGGGTCACGGGGCACGAGTGTCCGAGGCCCAGTGAATGTCCGAGTTCGTGGGCCACGATGTTGCGCATGAACCGGTCGGTGCTGCCGGAAGTCCAGTTCTCGCTCTTGTCGAGCACCATGTCTCCGTTGGTGGGGAAGCTTGCAAAAGCCAAGATCCCGCCGCCGCCGTCGATCGTGCGGGAAGAGACGCGAATGTCTCCGAGATTCATGTCGTTGCCGGCGGTGCCCCAGGAAGCCCCGTTGTCCCACTCTTGACCGGGCACACTGACGCGCGTGAATGTAATGCCGGTCAGCTCCTCCCAACGATCAAAGGTCGACGAAATGTTGTCGATCCAAAGTTGTTGGTTGCCGCCGAACTTGGAGTTCATGGTGGCGAAGAGCGAATTGTCTTCGGTCGGGCCATTGTCTCCACCGCCGGGGATGGACACACCGTCCTGAGCCAAACTCCACGTGATCGACGCCGGCTCGCCCTGGTCGCTCCAATTGAAGAAGCCCGAGCTAAAGGAACTCGAAGAAGTTGCACCGGCCAACAGGTCGGCCTGGTAGTTGAGCTTCTCGAGGACGGCCAGTTGCGCCGGCGGCGGCGGATTCAGGGCATCGAAGCAAAGCCAACTCGGGGCCGCGCCGGGCTGCTCGCCCTGGGGCAATAGCTCGACGGCAAGGTCCTGACCGGCAGCCGGCGAAGAAAGCGCCTGCATGACCAAGAGTGAAGTAGCGAAAGCGGAGCCGATTCGGGCGAGGAGAGGACCCTGGACATGATTCATCTTGATCGAAGGCGCGAAGCGATACGGCTTCCGCCGTCATCGGGGCGGCCCGATGGGGAGGGATTGGGAAGGGAGGAGAGGTGGGGGGCCACAAACTAGGAGGCCTGGACCGGCTTCGACGGAGCACTCACTCGCCTGGTTCCCAGCTGATTGGCTGCCCTGGGGCAGTCTTGGGCGATTGCAGCTTCTGGAGCTGGACCCAACCCACGTGCTGATTCCCAAAGCGAACTGCGTGGCTTTAGTGGGGTTCATTTGCCCTGGTTCCGCCGTAAGTGTTGGGGCCTAAACCGTTTGGAGTATCGATGCGGCTGAGCAGGGCCTCCTCCGACGCGGCCGCATCCGGAGCGATTCTGATTCGCCCCTTGCGGTTGTTCCGACCGGGTTTCGGCTGCCTTGGTGCTCGACTCAGTCGCTGCATCACCATCAAAGTTATGCAGTCCTCTTGGGATGTTCGGTTGGTTGTTAGCCTCGATATGAGTCCCCGGCACGCGCTCGGGAAGTTCGGATCCTGTCTGCGTGCGCCGCCGATCCCATGGCGACAGTCGCGACCCGGCCCGCCGCGGCGATGTTCACGCGTCCACCACGATTCGGCTCCGCCCTTGGGTCTCCGCCCGAGGGACGTAGCATTTGCCGCCCGGCCTCATTCGGAGCCGGCCCACACTCAACCATCCACGCTCCTCCCAAGGGAGAATCAAAGCACCGTGCAGAGTTCGCCCCCGATCATCATCGAGCCCTCGGGCCCGGCCCGCTCATCAATCATTTGGCTGCACGGTTTGGGTGCCGACGGCTCGGACTTCGTCCCGATTGTTCCAGAGCTCGGGCTCGCCCCGGATCTCGGCGCACGCTTCATCTTTCCCAATGCGCCGTCGATTCCGGTGACGATTAACGGCGGCATGGTCATGCCGGCGTGGTACGACATTCTAGAAGTGGAAGTTCAACGCCGAGTGGACTTGGACGGTGTGCGCCAAACGGCCTTGTCGGTACGCGCGATGATCGAAGCGGAACGGGAAGCGGGCATCCCTTCGAACAAAATTATCCTGGCCGGCTTCTCCCAAGGCGGCGCGATCACGCTCTTCGAAGGCTTGCGCCACCCCGAGCCTCTGGCCGGCTTGCTCGCGCTTTCGACCTACTTGATCGGCCCCGAACTCCTCGCCGAAGAAGCCAGCGAAGCCAACCGCAAAACGCCGATTCTCCAATGCCACGGCAGCGAGGATCCCATGATCCCCTTGTTCAACGGCGAAGCCTCGCGCGACCTACTGCAATCGAGCGGCTACCAAATCGAATGGGAGTCCTACCCCATGGGCCACCAAGTGTGCATGCCGGAAATCAAGCGCATCGGCGGTTGGCTGAACGATCGATTGGGATAAATCGACGTCAGCTTCTTAGCTCTCTTTTCTTTCAAACCGTCGATCGGCCCTGCTGCCGTTTGACGGTTTGCTTCGTTTCAGTGGGCCCTATTCGCAGACGAAGCTTGAATCGCTGTGGGAGCCCCTGGGGGAGGCGGGCCGCTATTCGCCCGAATCGAGCAATTGGCTAGCGGCGGAAGGGCTAGGGGTGCCTCACCTAGCCCGGGAAAAGGCCTGAGGAGGCGAATCTGGAGAAGTCCCAGGCTTCCGCGAATATTAGATACGAGCTGCGATTACCATCTCCATCGAGACTCACCATCGGGGAATGACGACGGAATTTTCTAACGCCTGGTATTCGGCCGCACGTGAACGCGTCTTGGGCCGCTTCAGCGGGCGCGAATCAAATACGGAGGAGAGATTTGTTCACAAGCGCATGTTTGGCTGTACTCACTTCATTTTCGGGCTCGCAGGAAGCTGCGAATCTTTTTGTGCCCGCAGGCAGCGCGCTTGAGGTAAGGGCGAATGAGTCGCTGCTAGATTTGTTGACTGATTACAGTCTTTGCACAAGCCAAGATCTCATTTGGTCTGAGAAGACCGGTGAGCAGCTTTCGCGCTCGAACGTGGATTTATTGCGAGACGTTCAAGTTCCAATCGCAAGCGTTCAATACTTCGTCGAGGGCATTCTTGCTGATCAGGAGTTTGGGCTCTTGCCCGATGCCGGCGGCAAGCGCGTTCGCGTCTTTGCGCAGAGGGACCGAGAGAAGCCGGATCCGTTGGAGTACTTGGCAGTGGACCCGGAGCGCTTGGCGACGCTAAGCAATCACACGGCCTTGCTTGTTCGCTGCGAGTTTGAAACCGATAACTCCGCGCCCGATTCCACCATCAACATTCTGTCCCGCCAAGAGAATCGTTTCGCCGGATGTGAAGCCGGGGAGGAAGCGGGCCAACTTGTGATTTGGGGCTTGGCTCCCAAGGTTTTGGATTGGGTCAACTTTGCAATGGGCCCGGGATCGCCAGGGGCAAACCAAGGCGGAGCCTCGATGGGCGTAGAGGATGATACGCATTCAGCCGAGCAGGTTTCGGGCGACAATCGGAAATTGACTCTGGCAGCGGGCGACACGAGCTTGTTCGATTTCGTGCAAGCATGCATGGAGCAGCAAGACATCCAGGTTTGCGTCGACAGTGATGTGCGCGCCAAGCTCGAATCTTTAGCGGTTGGTTTGCTAAAGCCGGTCACGCTCGCGGGCAAGGAAGTCGAGCCCTTTATGGACTCCGTGCTGCTCTTGAACGGATACGCTTCCACGTTGTTGCTTTCAGCCGGGCCGCGATTGCTCCGAATTGAAAAGTCGAGTTTAAGGGAATTGCCCTACCCCGTTTATCCAGTGCTGGAATTTGTTGGGAGTCAACCGAAACGAATGCTCTCTTCGTCGGCTCGGGGGATGTCTGCCGCATGTGAGCTCGCCAACATGGACGGACGGCAAATCCCGACCGCACTGCGCATGTTGCCCACGAATGCTGGGCTTACATCCGGAAGTCGCGCCGACGACGGATCCACGAATTTCCTTGCTAGAGGGCCGGCTTGGTCTGCGCGCGTTGTTGTCGACTTGATGCTGGCCATAGACAGGGACTATTCGGAGCAACCCGATCTGTCCGATATCGGGCTTTCAGCGCAGCATGCTTTTCCAACGATCCAGGAAAGTTTGTCGATCGGAGAGAGCGAAGGGAACTTGCTCCAATTGGTTGAGGAATATGCCAAGTTGAGCGATCGGCTGCTCTGGATCAGCCCCGATGCTCGCGAGCATTTGGAGTCCACGCCGCTGGATCTCCGGTCTGCTGAATGGACGGGCAAGGAGGCGCAGGCGTTTTTTGACGATGTGCTTCGATCTCAGCAAATGATCGTTTCTTCAGTACCGTCAACACCTCCCATCTCCGCGATCACGCTGACGAGCGAACGCCTCTTCCCGACAATTGTAGACGTCGATTCCCTGGACGATTTCGCGGACTGTTCAACACTCTATGCAACGACACTGCTTGCGGTGCGAGGGATTGATGTGCGCACCGGTTGGGTAAAGTTTCGCTTGGCAAGTCCCAAGGGTTCCCACCGCAAGATGCACGTTTTCCCAGTTGCGAATTGGTCGGGAGTTATCATTCAGGGGCCGATTTACTATGTAACGGAGATGGTCAAGGAAATGCGCCGGCAAGACAAGGCCGGCATCATCTCCATGGAGGCATGGCAGGCCTTGGGAGAAAGATTGTCACCCTAGTCTGAAATGGGATGAACCCCATTGCTGTTGAGCGCGCTGGTGGGCACTCCACTCGACGTCCTTGATTTTCCGCGCCTTGGACTACGCCTGCGGGGATCCGCCAGTTTTTCGTGGTGCAGACACGCGAGCATCTCGGATAACGGGCGCAAGGAACCGTTGAGCGAAGGTGCTGCCCGTTTTGGCCCTTTAGCGCAGGAAGCGTTGCTCGGACTTATAGAGTTGCAAGCGGGCTTTGATGGCTTCGCTTATCGTTGGAGAGGCCTTGGATAGCTCGATTGCGCGGGTAGCGTGGTCCTGCGCGGCTTTGAAGTTTCCGAGGGCGGCGTGGGTTGCGGCCCAGGTGTCTTGGATTCGGTGTGGGGCGATGGTTTCGCCTTTGGGCAGGCTTTCGAGCAATTCTTTGGCACGCGTGGGATTGAAGACTTGTTCAATTGGGCTGGTGGAGAGTAGCCAGGCGAGCTCCATGTCGATTGCAGGGGAGGGAGCGTTTTTGCGTGCCGTTTCCAATTGTTCGATAGCTTCGGGCTCGCGCTCCTGGGCAAGTCGCAAGCGAGCGAGGGCGATGGCTGCGGCGTGCAATTCCGGCGCCAATTCGAGGGCGCGCGCATAGGCGTTTGTGGCGGCGCGCATGTCGCCCGGTTGCGCATCGGTGGCTAGGCGCCTGGTGTAAGCGTGACCCAGGTTTAGGTGGACCGAGGGTGTATTCGGTTCGAGTTCGCGCGAGCGCTCCAAGCGCCGTATGGCCGCCGGCAAGTGGTCCGTTATTAGCAGAGCGAAGCCCAGGTTGTTGAGTACGGAGGCATTGTCGGGACGTAGCGCCAAAGCTGCTTGGTATTGGGCGATGGCTTCGCCCATGCGTCCCAGCTCCGCCAAAACCAAGCCGTAGTTCGCATGGCAGTTCGCGCGACCGCGCCCCAGTCTAAAGTTCGCATTGCGGCTGAATGAGTCCTGTGCGGATAGGAATTCCGCGTAGTGTTCAGCAGCCAAACTCCACTGGCCTTCTCCCAGGGCGATTTCGCCCAAGTAGTACTGCATCTCGACCAGTTCGGGCCTGCGGGCGAGGATGGATTCACAAAGTCGGCGCGCCAGGTCGAAACGTTTTGTGCGTAGGTGCGTGTAAATTTCGGTTGTGGTCTCGAACAGCTCGATGAAGTCCTTGGGATCTTCGCCGTCGTCAAAACGCAATGCTTCGTCAACTTCCGCGTCGGAAACGTATCCAAGTTGCTGCAGACGATCTTGATCCGCCGCGCTGCTGTCGCGCTGACTTTGGGCGGATTGGCTGCGCTCGGCGAGTAGGGCGGTCAAGCTGTCGCGCAACTCCTTCGTTCGTTCCGGCTGGAGCGCAGCCAAGTTGTTGCGTTCTTCGGGATCCGAGCTGAGATCGTAGAGCTCGCTGCGCCGGGTCAGGATCAACTTGTCCGATCCCTGACGGAGAACGAGCAGCGGACTGCACCCGAATTTAGTCGGCGTCAAGCTCTCCGCATACAGCGGGCGCGAATTCCAACGCTCGCCGGTCATCAATGGGATCAGGCTCTGACCCGCAAGTTTGTCCGGCACATCCAAGCCGGCCGCATCGAGCAAGGTCGGTGTCAAATCGGCGATTGAGACGGGCTCACGGATGCGGAGCGATACAGTCAGGTTCGGCGGGCGCACCACCAACGGAACGCGCAGTGTCGATTGGTAAGTGAAGAAACTGTGCGTGGCTTCGCCGTGTTCGCCCAAGCCGTCGCCATGGTCGCTGGTGACGATCACCCATGTGTTTTCGAGCAAGCCCCGTTCGCCAAGCGCGTTCACCAAGCGCCCGACTTGGGCATCGGTGTAGGCGATCTCGGCCGCGTAAGCGTCTTCGGCGAAGTCCCCTCGGAAGGGCTCAGGTGCCGCATAGGGCACGTGCGGATCGTAAAAGTGGACAAAGCCGAAGAAGGGGCGCGAGTCCGTTTCAGCGAGCCATTCCAAAGCGCGCTCGGTGACAACTTCGGCGCGGCGGTCCGCCCGCGAATGGCTGGTGCCCGGCGTGGGTGAGCCGAATTCCTCGTCATAAACCTCGAAGCCCTGGTCCAATCCAAAGCTGGAGTTCATGACATAGGCACCGACAAAAGCTCCGGTGCGATAGCCCTCCACAGCCAAGCGCTCCGCCAACGTGCTTTGCTCTTCGCCGAGCCTGTAGTCACCGTTGTCGCGCACGCCATGGGTGGGCGGCAAGTCGCCGGTCAGCATGGAAGCGTGAGCCGGCAAGGTGATCGGAACCGGGCTCTGGGCTTCCTCGAACAACGCGCCTTGCGCAGCGAGGGCGTCAATGTTCGGGCTTGTTGGGAGTTCGAAGCCGTAGCAGCTCAAGCGGTCGGCGCGGCAGGTGTCGATGCTGATCAGGAGCAGGTTGGGCCTCTGCGGCGGTTCGGAGCAGGAAGCCCCGAGCACAACCGTTCCCAATGCCCACAGAATCAACCGGGCTCCGGTCTTGCCGATTGAGGTGCACTCGCCTTTGGGACCCATGGGTTCGAGCAATGTTTCGTAATTGGGGCGAGCGCGTATTGAGCCTTGGCCTCGCCGCCGGCCCCGAGGGTAGCAAGCGCGCGACAACTATTCGGGCTGCCTACATTCTCTTTTGCGGCGCCTTTTGGCCGCTCGGTGTGCCGAATCCGCCCTCCTGCGGCTCACCTCGGGCTCTCTCATCAGCTTTGCGCCCGTGGCCTCACTGGTTATGGCCCGATGTGGTCGATAGTTTGTGCACAAGCGGGCCCCATCGGCCCATTTCGCGGCCCAACGGAGAATCTCAGGTGACCAACCAACCCGACCCGACTGATCTATTGCAGGAAGCTCTCGACCGCTCTTCGGAGGATTTCGTGGAGATGCGGTTTCACAAGAAGCGGCGCCGCTCCGTCTCGGTGGAGAAGGGCCGCGTGGACCAGGCCGTGATCGCCGAGCACACCGGCGTCGGCGTGCGCGTCCTCGCCAATGGTCGCTGGGGCTTTGCCAGCACCGACCGAGTCGAGGTGGGCAGCATTCGCGAGGCGCTTGAGGACGCGCGCACCGCAGCCCGCGCCGCGGCGCGCATTCCCGGCAAGGATGTCGAAGCTCCGCCCCAGGTGGATTTGGCCCGCGGCCGTTTCGAGGTGCCGGGTACGGAAGAGGTGCTGGAGCGTTCGCTCGAGGAAAGCTTGGGCGTCGTGCTCAATTTGGAAAGCCAGACGCGCGCATCCTCCAATTCGATCCAAAGCGCAGCTTGTTCCTACAACGAAAGCTTTGAGGAAAAGGGGATTGTAACCAGCGACGGAGCCAAAGCCTGGACGCGCTTGGTTAGACCGGAATTCCGCATCGTGGCCATCGCCGAAAAAGACGGATCGATTCAACGCGGCCACGAATCGGTCGGCGCCACCGGAAATTGGGAATGCCTTTTCCGTCAAGCGACGCCGGAGTCCATGGGCGAAAAGGCCTCCAAGCTCGCGGTGGATTTGCTCTCCGCCGGTTATCCCGAAGGCGGTCGCAAGCGCGTGTTGCTCTCCCCGTCACTCGTGGGGCTTTTGACCCATGAGGCCATCGGCCACACGGTTGAAGCGGACTTCGTGCGCTCGGGTTCCTGCGCAGCGGGCAAGCTCGGGCAGCGCGTGGCTTCCGATTTGGTCACCCTTTGCGATTCGGGCTTCAGCGAATACTACGAAGGCGCCGGCGGCACCTTGCGCGTGGATGACGAGGGCGTGCCGACCAGGCGCACGACCGTGATCGAAAACGGAATCCTCAAGAATTACCTGCACGATCGCGAATCGGCCGCCCATTTCGGCGTCGACCCGACCGGCAACGCGCGCGCTTGGGAGTACGACGACGAACCCCTGATTCGCATGCGCAACACCTACATCGAGCCCGGCGATTCCAGTCGCGAGGAGATGATCGCGAACATCAAGGACGGTTTGCTGCTCGACGGTGCGGCCAACGGGCAGGCGGATTCGAACGGCGAATTCATGTTCGGCACGCTTGAGGCCTACCGGATTGTAGACGGCAAGTTGGGCAAGTTGATGCGCGGGGTGAACATCTCGGGCACGGCCTTCGACGTGATGAAGACTGTCGATGCGGTCGGTTCTGACTTCCGCTGGGATTTGGGCTCGGGCCACTGCGGTAAGGGCCAACCGGCGAAGGTGGATGCGGGCGGTCCTTGGATTTCTTGCGAAGTTTTGGTTGGCGGGAGGGCCTCATGAGTTCCACGGCAACGGGCAATGCGCCCTTTGATCACAAGCTTGAAGAAAAGCACCTCCTGGCGCGCGCCGAGGAATTGGTCGAACGCTCGCGGGCCGTCGGCGCAGATGAAGCTGAGGCTTACGGTGTGTATTCGAAGGTCGCGTCGGTGCAGTTCGAGAAGGGCGGCTTGAAACTCGCCCAGGTGGACAGCGGCACATCCTTGGGTCTGCGCGTCTTCCGCGACAAGAAGCAAGGCTTCTCGTGCAGCAATCAAACTAGTGACGGAACCCTGGCGCAGACTGCGCGCGACGCCGTCGAATTGGCCGGTTTTTCACTTCCGGATGAGCACAACGCTTTGCCGCAGCCCCGTTCCATTGAGCCGGGCCCCTCGTTGGTGCAGAAGAAGCTGTGCAGCCTGGGAATCGAGGAAGTTGTTGCACGCGGGCAGGAATTGGTCGAGCGCATCGCTGCCGTTGACAAGCGCATTGCAATCGACAAAGCCAGTTTTCAATTGAGCTTCAACTCCGTCGCGATTCACACCAGTAAAGGCATCTCCCTGGCGGAGTCGGACGCGATGGCGAGTTCCTCCGCCTTCGGCATGGCGGTGGACGGCGATGATGTCGGCGGCTTCGATTATTGGGGCGACTCCCTGCGTCAATGGACTGACGTGGACGCATCCATAGATGAAGTCGTGCGACGCTTTACAACCGGTGTCTTGGGTAACTTGAATGCGGGCGCATCGGAGAGTTATCAGGGGCCCGTGCTCTTTTCACCCTCCGCCTTCATGGGGCTGTTCATCTCACCGGTGATCGGTGCATCGAGCGCCATCGCCGTTCAGCGCGGTCGCAGTGCGCTCAAGGACAAATTGGGCGAGAGCATTGCAGTGCCGTTGTTGAACATTGTGGATGACCCCACGGACGTGACTCTGAGCGGCGCCGCGAGCTTCGATCGCGAAGGTCAGCCTGCGACGAAAATGTCGCTGGTGAGCGACGGCGTGTTGCAGAGCTATCTCTACAATTCCTATGCGGCCATGGTAGATGGCCGCGAATCCACGGGCCACGCGGCGGGTGGAGCGCGCAGCGTTCCGGCCTTGGGCACGCACGGCATTTTGGTTGCGCCGGGTGCGGGCGGAGATGAGGCCGCGATGCTGAAGAGCTTCGGTCGCGGACTCTATTGCGGCCGCTTTTCCGGCACGGTGGATCCCGCTTCGGGCGATTTCTCCGGTGTTGCGAAATCCGCGCGCTGGATCGAGAACGGCGAGGTTGTTCGCTCGGTGCGCGAAACGTTGATCTCCGGCAATGCCTTCGAGCTATTGAATCAAATCGTGAGTTTGTCTTCGGTGGCGGAAAACTTGATGGGCAGCACGCGCGTGCCCAGCGCCATCGTGGACGGCATCTCGGTCACGGCGGGCTGACCGGCGCTTGCGAATGAGCGCGAGGAATGAAGACGCGAGGAATGAGGACGGTTAGGAGCTAAGCTTGTCCAAGCAACGCCGATTCCGGCGCCGCTCCTTCCGGCTTCATTCAACTTCACGTATTCGGGCGGCTGCAGTCGCCCCTCGCGACCATGCCCGCTTTCCAAGCCATCGATTGGTACGACACTCCGCTTTACTACGACATCGTCTTTGAAGAGGACACGCAGCTTGAAGTCGAGTTCTTGGAGGAAATGCAGCGGCGTTACGGATTGACGCGCGGCAAGCACATGTTGGAGCCGGCCTGCGGCAGCGGGCGCTTGGTGGTGGCCATGGCCGAGCGCGGTTGGAAGGTGACGGGCTTCGACCTATCCCAAGCCATGCTCGACTTCACGCAGGAGCGCCTAACCTTGGGCGGTTTGAAAGCGAAATTGGCTGTCAAGCGCATGGAGTCCTTCTCCTACAAGCAGAAGTTCGACATGGCGCACTGCTTCGTCAGCACTTTCAAGTATCTGCTCAAGGAGAGCGATGCGCGCAATCACCTCAAGTGCGTCGCCGACTCATTGAAGCCCGGCGGCTTGTACGTGCTTGGACTGCACCTTTCCGATTACGAAGACGAAGGCTGCAACCGCGAGCGTTGGGTCGGCGAACGCGACGGCGTCAAGGTTGTCTGCAACATCCAGGGCTGGCCCGCCGATCGCAAAGCCCGCACAGAAAAAGTGCGTTCACGCCTGGTCGTGCACGAAGCCGGTGTCGAGAAGCGCACCGAAACCCATTGGACCTTCCGCACCTACGACGCCGCCCAACTCCGCCGCCTCCTGCGCAGCGTCCCCGAATTCGAACTGGTCTCCGTCAAAGACTTCAGCTACGAAACCGACTTCGAACGCGAAATCGACGACGAACAACACGACTGCGTCCTAATCCTCCGCCGCCGAGCCTAGGCCAAAAAACATGACCCGCTACTGGCGTGCAGCCTAGCTTCCGGGACATGACGCAGTCCGCGCCTCACTGGGAGATCTTGGCTAGGGTCGGTTTGCAAGACCCCTCTTCCGATCCCATTCCTCAAACGAAACAACTTGTGATTCTGTTTCGGTCAATGCGTCTGGCTTTTTTGAATTTGCATCTGGCGTCAATGCTACGTGAGCGTGATCACTCTTGTGCACCCACCCCATGCTGGCTGCATCCACGACTAAGCCAATGATTCCTCCGAATACAATATTCCCAATCACCCAGTACGAAAGCCGAGCCCTGATAGCGACGCTTTTATGCTCATAGCCTTTTCTGCGAAAGTCAATCAGGAGCAACTCATCACATGGAACCTCAATGGTTTGGGGTGTTCTCCCGGACTCGCCTAGGTTTGTGCTAAACCATGTGTCCGTTGGGTCTGAGGTCACAAGGATCTTGTCTGTAGATCCGGTGATTATGGAAGCGCAAGATGGGAGTACTGTGAGCGCAATAACGAGCAATGAACTGGGGATTCGCATGGCTTTTAAAGTGGGGGATTGCCAATGAGCTTGTGCCCGCCATGTCGAGAAATATTGACTGCTGCCTTGAGTGATACCTACGATTCGTGTATTGAGAAGTTCACAAAGCCATGTCGGAAAGCATGGATATGAGTTCTTGAAAACTATCTAAAAAGCCAATTTTGTTCGGCTGTGCAGGGAAAGGAGCTCGACGACGCATGCTTTTTTCTTGCTGCCTATTGGGTCTGGGGCTTGGACCCTATCGAACCCACATCGAGAAATTACTGATCGAACGGGGGGGGGGGCCGTCAAGATCGAAGTGATTTGTGCGAATCGGCGCGGTCAAATTTGACAATGCGTTAGTTCTTACGCGAGTCGAATTAGGATCACCCGCCGCGGGTGTGCATTTCCATGTGGGGGTCGGCGCGCAGGTCTTCGGGCATTAGGTAGGCGCCGCGGGCGGCTTGGCGCAGGCGGTCTTCGGCGCCGCGGGCGTCGCGCTGGGTCCAGGTGGAGCGCAGGATCGATTGCAGCTCTTCGTTGCTCGCGCCGTCGCGCAGGGGCTTGCATAGATTTACGCCTTCGCGTCCGTACAGGCATTGGTACCAGCGGCCGTCGGCGGTCAAGCGGCTGCGGTCGCAGGAGCCGCAAAAGGGTTCGGTGGTGGAGGAGATGACGCCGATCACGGTTCCGTCCGGAAGCCGGTAGCGGTCGGCCGGAGCGCTGCCGCTTTCGACGCTTTGCAACTCGCCGTAATGCTCGGCGATGGTGTCCAGCATCTCGCGCCTGGAAACGACTCGCTCGAAAGACCAATCGGTGGCGCCGCCGACATCCATGTATTCGATGAAGCGAACTTCGGCTTGAACTCGCTTGCCGTATTCGATCAGGTCGATCAGCTCGTCGTCATTGACGTTCCGAATGACGACGGTGTCGATCTTGGTGCCTTCGAAGCCCGCGGGCTCGAGCGCATCGATTCCGCGCAAAACCTGGTCCAGGTCCGGCCTGCGGGTGAGCTTTTCAAAGCGATCCCGGCGCAGGGTGTCGAGACTTACGGTCACGCGCCCCAATCCGGCGTCCTTAAGTTCCTGCGCTTGCTCCGCGAGCAAAACAGCGTTGGTGGTCAAGGCCAGGTCCTCAAGCCCGGGCTTGGGCGAAAGCATGGCGACCAGGCGGTGCAAGTTCTTGCGCAGGAGCGGTTCTCCGCCGGTCAAGCGCAGGCGACTGACGCCGAGTTCCAAGAAGCGGTCCACAAGCGAGCTGATTTCCTCGAAGTCCAGAATGTCCTCACGCGGCAGCCAGGTGTAGTTCTCCTCCGGCATGCAGTAGGAACAACGCAGGTTGCAGCGGTCGGTAACCGACAGGCGCAGGTTGCGAAGGGGTCGATCGAAGCGATCGCAAATGGACATCTGGGGGGGACCACCGCTTTTTCGCGGGGCAATCTTTGTGGGGGGACCGTGGCTGTCGGGTGAATCGGGAACGTGCCCGCGCATCTGAGATTGTCCGAGAGGGGGTCTCGGAGGCCGGGGCGTACTAATATTAGCGCTGTGGATACGAAAGCGCCCGACATGCCCGCGCAGCCCTTTGA
>JAJDES010000025.1 GCA_029259675.1 Planctomycetota bacterium | reverse complement strand
CCGGTCAGGATCATGAGCACGCCACCGAAGTTACCGTCCTCTTCGGGCCTAGAAATCGTTAGTTCAAATTCCCAGGCGACGCCCGGTTCGGTTTCGCGCGCCTTGACCTTGCAGTGGTCGATGAAGGAGACGACGCCGCCTTCACCGGGGCGCAGGAGTCGGTACTCCTTGGGCTTGAACTCAAAGTCCGGGTCCAAATTGCGCACGATGACCGTCTTGGAAACCGGGCTGCCGGGGATGATGCCCCCGAAACTCAGCCGTTGGGGACGCACGTCCATCAGGCTGCGGACCTCGGCCTTGGCCCAGATGTCGCTGCGGTGGGTGGGGAACTTGCCCTCTTCCTTAATGATGGCAGCGTGCTCGTTCTCGACGTCCGTGACAAAAATCAATTTGTACTGGTGGTCGCCTTTGCTGATTCCAGGCAGCAAGTTGAGCGTGACGTCCCAGGTGTTCGAGCGACCGTCCGCGTCCGGATTGACGGCATCAAAATCCACGGTCACTTCGCCGGGCGGTAGGACTTTCTTCAGGATCTCAACTCCGAAGGGTCGTGCGTCGCGACTGGTGATGCGCGTTTGACCCGATGATCCCTTCAGGGGATTGACGTGCTTCAAAACGATGCCGGGCGGGTCGGCCAAGAGATAGGACTCGATGTTGCCGAGCATCGTGAACTTCGGCGCGCGTCCATCCTCATGGATGATGCGCAGGTTCTGGGACTGTTGCCCCATCTTGCCGACAGTATTGAGTGTCGCGACGAGTACAAATTTGGTGCCGGGATCGTAGGGCTGTTCGGGAACGAATTCCGTCTCGACGCCTTGCTCGTCGACCACCAATAGCTTGCCTTCCGTGCAACCGCAACTGCGTTGAATGGCGTTGATGATCAACGGGTCTTCACCTTGGATGACCATCGGAAAGCGATGGCTGCGGGCGGAGCCGAAGAACACCGTTCCAAAGTCGGTTTCGTCGGATTCGTATGCGAGCCAACTGGTCGGTTCCGGCTCGGCTTCGATACTGGCTTGATTGCCGTCGCTCGACTGCACAGCTTCCTCTGCTCCGGGATCGGAGGCTCCGCAGCTCGTCAGGAGTGCGGCGGCGCAGAGCACGGCGGTCCAAGATGGGAGCCGAAGGAGGCGTATTGCGGAGCTTCTCACGATGATCCTAGTCGGGCTAATGGCGATGGATGAGTCTTGGGCGTGCATGGGAGGGAGCTACGAGCGGGCCGGGGACGCGTGAGGGGCCATCCTAGAGGCGCGGATCCCGATTGCTCTTGGCAATTGCGCAGGGGTCCGGCGGAGGAGGTCCTGCGCATCTTTTCGGCAGTCGGCCGCGATGGGTCAAGGCCTGCTTGGGAAAGGTCGCTTTTTGCTTTTGACGGGGCTGGGAGGGGGCCTCGACACGGTTTCGGGCTCGAATGAGCGTGCGCGTACTCTGCCATGGCACCGGCCGGGCTTGGCACCGGCGCTGCAGCCTGGGAGGAGCCCAAAGGGAGCGTTCAAGTGCTTGAATTCGCAGCGGGCGCTCGAGTGCTTCGTCCGGCTGGACGACGCGACTTCGGCGTCGAAACTCAGCCTTCGCGCAGTTGAACGATTTTCGAGATGGAGGGGACGCCGCGTTGGTCCACGACGAACAGCATGTAAAAGCCGGGAGGGGCAGCCCACGGTTCCGCCGGCGGGTACAACTCGAAGGGGGAGTTCGGACCGCCTTCACCCAGCTCGACATAGCGTTGACCGAAATTGACCGAATGGGTGCCGCTGGAGAGGCGAATCAGGATCACCTTGTTGTCTTCGGTGTCGCTGCTGAACTTGAGCGAGAAGGGGCGACCGTAGGCAAGGGTCTCGGGCGCGTTGACAATCTCGGGTCGATTGCCGGGTTGGAACAGATAGGGCGGAGAGTAAATCTCGCCCGAAGCGTAGAGCACGCCGCCCGACGCGAGCACGCGCGCGTCGGGTAGCAAAATCGTCGTGGAGTGGTAAACGCGCGGGAATGCGTGCGGCGCCACTCGGGTCCATGTGTCGGCCAGGGGATCGTAAATCTCGGGCACCATCACGGCTTGCTGCGGAGACGTCAGGTCTTCGTTGAGCTTGCCGCCCAGGGCCAACACGGTTGCATCGGGCAGAATTACGGCGTCGTGTTCCATGCGCGGTTGATGCATGGGGGCGACGAGCTTCCACTTGGGATTGGGTTCCTCAAGGTCGATCATCTCGACAGTTTTGGTCGGCATACCGCCGCCCTTTTGCCCACCGGTGAGCCCGCCGATGACCATGACGCGCTCGGGGAAACCGGGCACTAGGACTGAGGGCGCTTCGAAGCGTGCGGGAATGACGCGCTCATCCACAAGCGTCCACTTGTGCTTGAAGACGTCGTAGTACATGCCCTTCTTGCCGGGGCCGGCCATGAACACGCGGCCGCGACCCATGACGTGCAAGAGCGGGAACCAATGCAGGAAGCGCTCGCTGATCAACTCCCAGTTGCCGGGTCCCAGGGGATCCCAAACTTCTATGTCCTCGTTGCGCTTTCCGTGACCTTTTAAGTCTGAGTAGCCCGACATGGTGAGCACGCGACTGTCGTCCAAGGCGATCGCGGTCGGATACCAGCGGCCTTCGCGATAGTCGGGAACCTGAGTCCATTCGCGACTGAAGGGGTCAAATAGGAAGGCTTCCTTCCAACCTTCACTATCGGGCAAATTGGTTCCGCCGATAACCAGGATGCGCCCGTCTGCAAGCAGCGTGTGCCCCGAGCAAATGGTGTTGAAGACGCCGGGCGGATCCACCGCCGTGAGCTTCATCTTGCGCGGCTCGAGCAAGTCGGCATGAATACCCGGTACGCCGTTGCGCGAGCCAGTCAAGAGGACTTCGCCGGTGGGCATGGTCGCCGCATGAATGGCGATCAAGGGCAATTCGAAGCTGGACTCCCAGCGACCGTGGACTGCTGGATTTAGAGTTCCGATCGAATCCTGTGCAGGAACAACATCTAGATTTTCGTTCGGGAGTGGATGTCGCAGCCCGACGGCATCGACAAGTTCCAAGACGCCGGAGCCAAGCTCGCCGGCCTCTAAGCCGATTGGCGTGGAATTCGAGTTGAACTCCTTTTCCAAGCAACTCAGACGCCCATTGGAGAAAACGATAACCGTTTCATCGTGATCGTCCCCATGCTCGGCAAGCGTCCCGCCGTTCGAAGGGTCCTCCGGCTCTGGGACTGCCTGCACCGGTTGGCTGGAGCTCTGCAATTGGGCCGGCAGCTCAGCCGGGAAGCCCGTGGGCGTGCCGGCCCATGGACCGCTCGCAAGTGCTGCCGAAGTGAGGGCGCACGAAAGAATCAAATTCCCAGTAAGGATGATCATGGGAAGTGGGCTCCTGGGCTCTGGGGCTGAATTCACAGGGGCCGGGGTTCGGTTTGGGACTTGATTCCGCCCCGCATTCCCCCAGCCTATTTGCACATGTTATTGTATGGTTGTGGTTCTGTTATGTGTGCGTTTCCTTGGAATCGCATTCCTAAGTTGATGCCAACTGTAGCCTGCCATTCCAGGCAACCCTCCCATGGCCTTATTGCATGCTTTCTGTGGGCGAAAAGCCTTAGCGATTGGATTGGCTCTTGCTTGCCTTTCCAGTTTGGAATCTGCGCAGACGTCATTAACGCCCGTAAGGCTTGATGGGAGTTTGCCCGCAGTAACGGGGCCCGGATTGCATGCCGGCCGCGTGCTGTATCCCTCCATCTTCAGCCAAGGGAATCTTTCGGCCACCGCATTTGTGCGTAGGGAAGAAGCCGATTGGGCTGTCTACGTCAGCACCTCGGATGGGACCGGTGCGCTTTGGAGCCAGCCGGTTCGCATCGATAGCGATAGCTCCGGATCCCAAAAACGCTTGCGCGAACAGAGCGTTTGGATCGCGGAAAACACCATCTACGTGGTTTGGGAAGATGAGCGGGCGGGCGAGGTTCCGCCCACAACAGATCTTTATCTCAACGTCTCTAAGAATGGTGGCGCCACCTGGGAAGGGGAGACCCGCATCGACAAGGGTTATCCGGCCGGCGGCAACCCGATTCGCGATTGGCGCATGGCTGTGAATAGTGAGCTGCCCGGACAACACTTCGTGTATCTGGTGCTTTCCGTGCAGGGCAATAGCGATCGCAAGGAAGAACTTGTGATAACCGGGTCGGTCAATATGGGCGCCAGCTTTGTCGCGCCGAGTGCCATCTCATCCATCGGACCGGGAGTTGCCGATGTGGATGCCATCGACGTCGCCCTGCAGCGCAACTTGAAGTTGGCGGTGGTTTGGCAAGACGACCGCACGGGAACCAACGAAGTCTATTATCAACGCAGCGTAAACGGAGGCGTGAGCTGGCTCGCCAACGACGTCAAAGTCAGTTCTGTCGCCTGGCAAGCGGATCAGGAAATCTCCGTGGCGCTGCGCGACGAGACCGTTGTTGTGGCTTGGCTTGAGGAAATGACGGATAGGCACCTCGAGCAACTTTGGGTCAATGTTTCCGACAACTTCGGCATCGACAGTTGGGAAGGCCCCCAAATGGTGGGCAACTACGACGCTATGGTTGACGATGTGGATCAGCCGATTGTGGAATTGGCGGGCGACAAAATCGTTCTGGCATGGTGTGACGATCGCGACGACACTTTTGCGAACGATGGTTACGTCGCCAGCCGCGATATCAGCGGCGGTGCTTGGACAGAAAGTGTTGTTTCCACTGCAGGATCTAATTTCCCGCGCTTCGCAAGGGCCAGGCCTGTGGATCGTGCCGATCGATTGGTTTGGAGTTCGGATGACTACCCCAATACAGCGGTAGCTTCACACTCGAGCGATGATGGAAGTACCTGGAGCGCTGCGGGAAACATTTCCATGCACCCCGGTACGGATGTTGACTACGCCTACGCCACTTGGAATGCCGCACAGAACCGCATGTTGTGCGTTTACCTCGCCAACCCGACGGGGCATGACGAAGTCTTTGTGGGCGGTGTGCAGTACTGAGCGCGGCGCCAAACGGATCGCATGGATCACCAGGATGGCGTCCGGCTTGGATAAGCCGGGGATTGGCGCCGGCGCGAGTATGTGTCGTGCGAGCTCCGAACGAAAATTGGGCAGGCCGGTAGCAGCTTAGGCTTTGCCCAATTCCATCGAGGGACCAGGAGTCCAATCAATTGGCGTGCGGAGCTGTTGAAGCGCTATTCGGCGGAGTCCGCCAGCTCCGTCCCACGGCCGCGTTCGAGCACCAGCAAACGGTCGATAGCGGGGCAAGGGAAGCTCTCTCGCGTTCCATCCGCCCAACGGACCACCAATCGCTTTACCAGCGTTTCCGCGCCGAGGCCGACGTGCACGCGCGGATCATTGCTTGCTAGGTAGCTGTAGGCCGCGCGCGCATCGCGGTGCAGGACTCGCTCTTCCAGTTCCACATCGAGTTCCGCGTGCAAGGCATCGCTGTTTCCGCTCATCAGGCGAACCAGCAACCAGTGGCCGCGCCCGGGGTGTTGATTGAGCAGGAGGTTTGCGGGCCCGTCGCGGTTGACTACGAGAATATCCATCCCGCCGTCACCATCCACATCACCGAAGGCGGCTGCTCGGCTGCTTAGATTCAACGCTTGTGCTGTTCCGCCGCGCGGCAAAATTTCATGGAAGCGCCCGTCTTCGCTGCCGCGATAAAGCAGGTTGGGCTCCGCGTAGGGATCGTCGCTCCAGTCAACGGCTTGGCGCGCGACGCGACCGTTGGCTTGAAATAGATCGAAGTAGGTGTCGTTGTCAAAGTCAATCCAACCCAGGCCGAAGCGAGTGAAGGGGCGGCTGACTAGCCGCAAACCCAGGCGTGATGTGCGATCACTGAACCAACCGCCCTCGTTGGTGTAAACGGAATCGGACTCGCCTTTGAGGTTGCAGATGTACAAGTCCGAATCGCCATCTTCATCTATGTCGGCGATAGCGACGCCCATGCCCGCCTTGGGCAAGCCCTCTTGATCCAGGGCGCAACCGGCCTCCAGGGCGATGTTCTCAAACTTGCCCTGACCGTGGTTGTGCCAAAGGTGATCGGGCATCCCGTCGTTGGCGACGAAGACGTCCAGATGCCCGTCGGAGTCGAAGTCTGCAGCGGAAACACCCAGGCCGGTGCCGCGCTCTGCGGCGACACCGCTCTCTTCACTGGCGTCGAGGAACTGGCCTTCGCCGTCATTCAGTAGCAGGGCGTCGCGCGCGGGAGCGTTGTAGCTGGCGGGGCCGCAGTAGTCCTTCTGACCCAGGTGATTTTGGCAATCGAGTTCGATCGATTCGCGCCAGTCGAGATAGTTGACGACGAAAAGGTCCAGATCGCCGTCACCCTCCGCATCGAAGGCGAGGGCGCTGGTGCCCCAACCCGATTGATTGGCGCCGACCGAATCCGCGGCTTGTTCGAAGGCCTTGCCCGCGCGATTCCAGTAAAGGGCGTTCTCGCGCAAGTTGGTCACATAGAGGTCGACGCTGCCGTCGCCGCTGAGATCTGCCGCAGCCACGCCCATTCCGTAGCCGCGATCATCGGCTCCGAGCTTGTCGGAAACGTCGGCGAAGTGAGCTGCGCCGTCGTTTTCAAATAATTGATTGCCGGGTTGCTTTGCCGGATCGTCATACAAAGATCCGCTTTGGACCAGGTAAGCATCCAAGTCGCCGTCGTTGTCGAAGTCGAACAAAGCTCCGCCGCCGCAAACCACTTCGGGCATCAAATAAGCCTCTAAGTGTCCGCTTTGGTGCTGGAAGCTTAGGCCGCGTAGGGCGGCGACGTCTTTGAACCAGGCGGGGCCGGAACTCACGGATTCGTCCGCCGCTTCCTGAGCGCCGATGGATCCGGCGGTATTTTTGGCAGCAGGATCGGGATCCTTCAAAGCGCCCGTCGACTGCGCCGGGCTGCTGGCGGAATTCGCAGCTTGGTCTTTTTCAACCGTTTTGGAGCACGCGGCCAGTGTCAAGTAAAGCGCGACTGTCGCGGCGTGGACTCGCAAGTGATGTCTATGGGGGCGCATGCTATCGATTGCTTTCCAAAAGCCCTTGGTCGTCGGCCAACAGCTCCAGTTTCTGTGCAAGTGGCCCCAGCAACTCGTGCTTGGGCTCGAGTTTCGCCGCCAGATCGCGCGCTTCGCAGGCCGCTAGGTACTGTCCCAGTTCCGCCCTGGATATGGCCAGCCACAACAGTGGGGTGGCTTGACCGGGGGCCAAACGAGCAGCTCGTTCGAAACACTTTGAGGCTTCTTCCCAGCGCGCTTCTTGGGCCAACAGTCGTCCGCTTGAATAGCACAGCCCGGCGTCCAAGGCCTCGACCCTATCCGCTTCGAAGTAAACGTCGATGGCGTCATGCTTGCGACCCATCTGCAGCAACAGCTGCTGCTTGTGGGAATGGATGCTGGAAAGCGCAGGGTTGAGTTCGACCGCACGTTCGGTGTGGAAAAGCGCCTTCTCCAGTTGGTTCTTACGGGCCAACAAAAGCCCCAAATTGAAGTGAATGCGGAAATGGTTCGCGCGCTGGGCCAAGGCGATTTCCTGAATCTCGATTGCGCGCTCGATTTGACCGGTAGCCACGTAGGCGGGAGTCAAAGTGCTCAAGAGGGGAATCTCGGTTGGGTAGGTTTCAAAGAGCTTTTCCAACTCAGGTATGACCTCCTCAGCGCGACCATCGCGCACAGCTTCCCGCGCTCGATCCAAACGGAGCAGAAGGCGCGTACCCTTGCGATCCACTTCGACTTGCCATTCATCAAACCATATCGGCAGTTGGCCGGCGCCGAGCTCGGTGGACGTCTTGCTAAGCTCCATTTGACCCAGGCCGCGGTAGGCCATGCCCAGTAGCAAGTGCACATAGCCCATCGTGGGGTTTTGCTGCCTAAGCTTTTCCAGCAAGTCGCGCGCTTGGGCGTAGTCTTCGTGTTCGAGCGCGATGCGCGCGAGACCAATCCAACCGGCGTGGTCATCCGGAGCGACCTCGGTGGCGCGCCGGAAGGCGCTTTCGGCCGCATCCAGTCGGCTCAAGTCCATCAGCCAAATGCCGCGCCGCCAATAGATAGGCGGGTAATTGGAATCAAAGCTCTGCGCCAACTTCGAGGCTTCGACGGCGGCTTCTATTTGTCCCATTCGCGCCAGGCACGTGGCGCGGTTGTAGTGAACGAATGCGGGCCGCTGCGGAGCGAGGCCGGCCAGTTGTTGGTAGCAACGGATGGCTTCGGGGAAGAGTTCATGGGCTTGGTAGGCCATGGCTAATTCGAGCCAGGCTTCCGCATCGAGCGGGTTGCCGCGAACCTGCGCGGTGCATTCCTCAAGCAAGCTGACGACTTCCCTGCCGATTCGTTCGAGCCCCGGCGGTACGGGAATGTCCAGGGCCGGTCGAATGTTGTCCGCCTCCTCCGCGGGCGCGTCGGGACTGTCGACTTCAGTCGGGACCGAGTTCGCGCGCTTGCCGGTAACGGGATCGGAGCAGCCGACGGGGACGGACAGCATCCAAATCAACAGCAGCAAAGCGGAGTGAGAGCGGCGGCACATGGGCGCAGTTTACTTGGCGAGGCCGCCGGCTTCGCCCATGCAGTTCGGCCTTCCCCGAACCCCTTCCGAAACCAAAGCGCCCGAACCCGTTTCAGGCGTTATTGGCGATGGCCGCGGCCAATTTGAGGCGCAGGTCCTCGCGCGTGAACGGCTTTTGGATGAAGCCCTGGGGGCGCTCGATTTCAAAGCGGTTGGCATATTCTTGGGTGCTGTACCCGCTGGCAATGACGACGCAGGCGTCGCTGCGCACCTTGCGAATATCACCGAGCACTTCAACGCCATTGCGGTCCGGCATGGTCATGTCCAGCAGCACCGCGGAAATGTTGTCTGCGTTCTCGCTGTAGATCTGCAGGGCTGAATGACCGTTTTCGGCGGTCAGTACTTGGTAACCCAGGGATTCGAGCATCTCCCTGCCGACGGTTCGCACGAGGAACTCATCGTCCACCACGAGCACGGTTCCATGGGCGGCGGTTTGGAAACTGCTGTCGTAGTCAATCGCCGTTCCCTCAGCTTGGGTGGCAACGGGAAGGTAGATGCGAAATTCAGATCCGACCCCGACTTCACTGGCGAGTGTCATCGTTCCTCGATGGGAACGAATGATGCCCCGCACGGCTGCCAACCCGAGGCCGCGACCCGTGAATTTTGTCGTGAAGAACGGATCAAAGATTTTGCCTCGACTGCTCTCATCGAGGCCGCAGCCCGTATCGCTGACGGCCAGGCAAATGTAGGCACCCGGCTCAGCGCGATCGGGCACCAAGCTCGTCTCGATCTCTTCGCGCGTGAGATTGACCAATGAGGTCTCGACTGAAATGCTCCCCTCCTCTTCACCGATGGCTTCGGCGGCATTGAGCACCAGGTTCATGAGGACCTGGCTCAGCTGACTGGCGTCGCCGGTAACGTTGGGTAGGAAGCCGGCGTGGGTCGTTTCAAGGGCGACTGTTTTGGGGATGGAAGTGGACAAGAGTCGCAACATGTCGACCACCAGCTCGCCGATGTTGAGCATGGTCATGTCAATGTTCGCGCGACCTGCAAAAGCCAAGAGTTGTTGACAGAAATCAGCGGCTCGGTGGGCTGCGTACTCGATCTTTTGGATTTGGAGCATGGCGCTCGGATCCCCGCGCAACTTGCGCCTGGCCAATTCCGCATTGCCCAGAACAACTGTCAAAAGATTGTTGAAGTCGTGGGCCACGCCTCCCGCCAAGACACCGAGGCTTTCGAGTTTTTGGGAGTGGCGCAGGGCTTCTTCGGCTTGCACATAGCGACTGATGTCAACCACCATGGCCAAGGTCTTCCAGTCTTCGCGGCCGCCGATATGGCTGACGCTGGCGATGACTTGCAAACTATTCCCATCCTCAAGGCTGAGCGTCAATTGGCATTGCTTGGGTGCCATGTGTGTGGCGCGCTGGGTGGTCTCAATAAATTTGCGCTTGTCGTCGCCGGAGAGGAAGCTGTCCAGCCCGTGGCCCAGGACGGCATCAGGTGATGCCGCGCCCAGCATGCTGGCCATTTGCGCGTTGAGGTAGCGCGTGCAAGCCGAGCTATCCAGGATCCAAACGCCCTCGTTGCAGGTTTCGACGATGCGGCGAAACTGCTCTTCACTCTCGCGCAGGGCCTTTTCGAGTTCAACTCGAGCGGTAATGTCGTAGGCCAGCGAGTCGTAGCCGACGAGATTTTCTGAGGCGTCGAAATGCGGACTTTGCTTGACGTAGACCCAACGCCAGGAACCGTCGCGATGCCTGAGTCGAAGCTCTTCCTCCAGCGTCGTCGGGCTTACGTAGCGGTGATCGCGAGCCGCAACGAAGACTTGCAGTCGCCGCGCATCGGCCGGATGCACAATCTTGCTTTCGAGAGTGGGGTCGCGCAGGAAGTCTTCCGGCTTGTAACCGGTCAATTGCTCGACGTGGGGGCTGATGTACTCAAGTTGACCATCGCTGCCAAAGCAAGCCAAAGTCAGATCTGCGCGGTCAACCAAGGAGCGATAGTGCTCCTCCGACGCGCGGATGGCATTGCGTTCATGCTTGGTCGCGAACTCCCGCTCGCGCTTGCGATGACGCATGAACCCGATCAAAGCGGTGAGTGTCAGGATCGACACAGCCAGCGGAAGGACAACCAGCGGGCGCTTCCAGCGCGGCGGGGCGATAACAACAGCGAAGGGCTTTTCGTAGCGCGAGCGATTGCCCGCCAAATCCGAAACTTCGAATTCGAAGTTGTACTGACCGGATTCAAAGTCGGTCAGCTTCCGCGAAAGGACTTGCTCCCAAGGTGACCAATCGCCGCCGTTGATGCGTATGCGATAACTCAGGCTCTCCGGCGGAGATTTGGACCAGGGATCCAATGCAGCCCAGATGACGGCTGTCGCGCTGCCGTTTGCATCGAGTTCGGTGGTTAACTTGCTGAATATCGGCGCACTCTGATCATCGGGCCGGTAGTGAATCACTCCCTGACTGAGGGACCCAAGCCACAGACCGCCCTGCCCATCGGGTCGGGATGGCCAAAAGTCATTGGATTCGAGGCCGGGTTCCTGGGTTACTTCCTGGGAATCCCCGTCGAAGTAGCTGAATAGTCCGCGATCCGAAGCAAACCAAAGCCGCCCGTCGGTGTCTTCGGAAATGCTCAATGCAGAGGCGCGTGCAAGCTGCGGAGTCGGGGCCGGCAGCCAACTGCCCGAGCTGAAAATTTCCAAGCCGCCCTGTTGATAGCCGTGCCCGCGCCAAAGAGTTTGGCTTTGGTCGAAATGCAGCACGAAGTTCGTGCGCGGCTTGGATGGTTCCCCAAGGGTGAACCAACTTTGCTCTCCCTTGCGATAAACGGTGGAGAGTCCGGCCAAGGTCGGGTTGCCGGCCGTGTCAAAGGCGACGTCGTAGAAGCGGCCCGAAGGCAAATCGACGGCTTCAAAACGATCGCCTGAATAGATTGCGACTCCACCGGTGGGGGGGTCGTTGTAGGTGTTGCCCAAGAGCAAGAACCAAAGCTCATCCCGTGGCCCCTGGCGTATTTGATGCACATGGAGCCCGCCCATGGATTCAGGCTCCAAGTGGCTCCAACGCCCGTTTCGCCTGCGGCAAACGCCGGTAAAGGACCCTCCGCTGCCAACCCACAGGTCGCCTCCTTTGTCCTCGAAAATCGAGGTGACTGTGGAGAGGGGATGATCAGCGGCGTAAACGGTGGCCTCGTGAAATTCGCGTCCATCGAAGCGGGCGATGCCGCGGCCCGTCCCGATCCAGAAGCCCCCTTGGCGCGCGGGCGACATGGCGTGCACGTTGGACCAAAGTCCGGCGGAGCTGGGATCGAAGGACCGCCAGCGCGTCGAGTCCAAGTCGCAGGCGTAGACCTTGCCGGAGCTCGTGACCAAGACCAAGGTTTCGTGCCCTTGATCGTCGATGGCCATGCAAAGGGAATGCGCGCGATTGCCGCCTAGAGCGTGGGGAGCGACCCGCGTCCAAGTCTGATCGCGATGGATCCAAAGATTGCCCTGCAGCGTCGCTACAAGGAGTGATCCATCCTTTGTAATGACGGCCGCCGGAATGTTGGTCCCGCCATTGTTGAAGGGCAGGTGGTGAACGCGTTCGCCGTCCCAGTAACTGAGTTGATGAAGGTATTGAGTGTTGTGCGGCAGGAAGTAAACGAGCTCGCCGCTGATCATGATTCGACCCAAGGCCGAGTCTTCAATCAGTGAAGTCGGAATCGGTAGCACTGTCCACTCCCCTGGAGCTTGAAGCGCTTGGTCCCAGCTGGGCATGTCGCACCGGTATAAGGCGCGGACTGTCAAGCACCACAGGCGTCCGAGCTCGTCGTAGCCGAGGCTCAAGATGGGGTCGCCGTCGCGCGGTCCATCGAATTGCCCCTGTACGCTGCCCTTTGAGATGACAACGATTTGCTCGCCAGTGCCGAAGAGAATGGAATCACC
>JAJDES010000240.1 GCA_029259675.1 Planctomycetota bacterium | reverse complement strand
TTTTCTGAGCGTGCCCCCTTGCACGCGATGAACTTCCTGAATAACTGCAACGAGGGGCTCTACAACGGAACCCGCGTCCACCAAGTCATCAAAGGAGCTCGGGTCATTGGCGGCGACGCCAACAGCAAGTCGGACAATATCGCCAGCTGGGGCCAAGGAGAATCCGAAGCCGAAATCGAACGTGAAACCAATGACCTTTGGCACTTCCCCGGTGTCTTGGCAATGGAATCAAAGCCTGGAGCCAATGGGAGCCACGACTCCATTTTCTACATCACCAGTGGCGAGGCCCACGAGCTTGACAATCAGAACACGGTGTTCGGGGTTGTTCTCGAAGGAATGGATACCGTTGAGGCCATGGATGCCGTTGAGCTCGATGGCGAGAGTTTGCGGCCGAAGGAGCCCATCAGCATCGAAAGCACCGAGGTTATTTGACCGGAGCAGTGACCTGGCCGATGCAGGCAGGAGCGCCACATCTGGCTAGCCAAGCAATTCGCTTTGGAAATGCCGGGATGGCCAGACACATAGGGGCCCCAGACCTAGAGGACGAATTTTGGGGGACCCGGCTCGCCCAGCGCAGCATCATTCTGGGTCAAGGCTTTCCTGCAGTCTCCCCGCTCCCCCACTCGAAAAACCCTCACCAATTGGGGCCTAGACGCCATTTCAGGCGGAATCGCTGATATTGGGAGCCCTTAGCTTCCAAGCTGGTCATCAGAAACCAGCATTCTGAGTAGGCGCTCCAGGTCATCGCGATCGAAGTACTCGATCGTGATCTTGCCTCGATACTGCGGGCCGTTTTGAATTTGCACCTTGGTCCCCAGATGCTCCTGCATCCGGCGCTCCAGGTCGACAACCCAGGGAACCGTAGGAACGATGTCTCTTTCCGTTTCCGGCTGGGACTTGGGGGTCGACGGCGTAGCCCCCTTGGTGGCGGGAGGGGTGGCTGACTCTCCGCGGCAGCGCCTTTCGGTTTCGCGCACGGACCAACCCTCAGCAACTGCGACCTGGGCCAGCGCCTCCATCTCCTCTCCACTCTTCATGGAGAGCAGGGCCTTGGCATGCCCCATCGTAAGGGCCCCTTCCGACAATTCCCGTTGAATGGCGGTCGGCAGCTCCAACAGTCGAACATGATTGGCCACGGTGGACCTTTGGAGCCCCACCATCCCAGCGACTTGATCCTGCGACAGACCAAGTTGATTCATCATGGAATGGAAGCCTTCGGCACGTTCCAAAGGGCTCAAATCACGCCTTTGAACATTCTCGACGAGAGCGAGCTCGAGCATCTCCGTGTCCTCGACTCCCTCACGGACAATTGCGGGAATTGCACGCAATCCAGCAGCCTTGGCTGCCCGACAGCGCCTTTCGCCCGAGATCAATTCGAAGCCCCCCGCCTGGGGCCGAACGACGACCGGCTGCAGGATCCCGTGGTTCTCAATGCTCTGGCGAAGTTCCTCAATCCCCTCCGCGTCAAAGTGACGCCGCGGTTGGAACGGATTCGGCCGAATTCGGCCCAGTGCAATTTCCGCTGAGCCACCGGCAGAGGCCGTGTCCTTGCCGGGCAGCAGAGCTCCAAGGCCCCTTCCTAGACGCTTTTCCATCAGGGTCTCAACTTCCGATTCTTCTCATTAATAGACACGGACATGTTCCACGTGGAACATTCTGGCTCCGCTTTCCGGCTCTTCAATGTTCCACGTGGAACATTCCACCAGCAACCGGGCAGCAAAACCAGTGCTTCTAGACAATCCTCAAACCCTAGGGTTGCCGAATTACCTTTTTTGGTTTGCCCGCAAACGGCCGAGCACCCATCTTGCCCTCTTGCGCCAGACAATAAAGCAACCGCCGCTTGCGCGGCACAAAGTCAGCCTGGCTGCCATTCTGAGACTCACGAGCCATTCCGTTCGAATGTTTTGGAGTCAGGCAGCCACCTGGGTGGCCTTAATTATTGCGGCTGGAATGGCCCCCTGGGCTCAGGCCCTAGCGCCAACTGACCAACAATCTGAGCTGAACTCAATCAGCTCCAGCCTAATACTCTTCACGGGCCTTGCTGGCGCGGCTCTGTACCTACTCCAAGTAGATCGAAGCTCATGGCTCAAGTCCATGTTGCCGCGATTGGGGAATAGCCTAGCTGAGCTTCTGGCAATTGGAATCTGCGTGGGCATGCTGCAAGTCCCCGCAGCTCTAGGCTCTTTCCTTGTACTTGGCGAGGGGAGCCTGATGGGCCTTGAGGAGCTACTCCGATTGAACCTTCACATCACTTTGATAGCTGTCCTGATTGGAAATCTGCCTACCTCACCGGAACTCAGATCCGGATGCTTTGCCTGCACGACTTGGCTGGTTCCAGCCCTAGTGGGCCAAGCTCAATTGGGGCTGGCGGGCAAGATCCAGTTCATGTTGGATCCGAGCACATCCCTGGGCGTCAGCCGAGCATCACTATCAACATCAGAAGTTGGATCCAATTCAGCTTTCTGGGACCTGCTTAGCCCGTGGCTTCCCCTTCTTGCTCTGGCCCTGACAATACTCCTCACTAATTCTCCTCGAAGACCGCATGCGATACGCAATCCTGGGTGACATCCACTCCAATGAAACGGCACTCCAGGCCGTCCTCAAGCACATCGACAGGGAGAATGTCGATGTGCTTGTGAGCGTTGGTGATGTGGTCGGTTACGGCCCTTCGCCCGGCGCCTGCATCTCATTGCTTCGTGAAAGAGAAGCGGTCGTAGTAAAGGGCAATCACGACGCAGCTTGTGTTGGGGAGCTAAGTATTCAGCACTTCAACAACTACGCTCGCAAAGCGGTGATCTGGACCAAGGGCGTCCTTACCAAGGACGAATGCAGCTGGCTCTCAGAACTGCCATTATCGGTGGAGCTGAACGACTGCGAAGTTTCCCATGGCTCACTGTTTCAGCCTGAACTGTTTAACTACACGCAAAGCATCTCCGACGCGGACCTCTCACTGGAATCAATGAAGACTCCGGTTTGTTTCGTTGGGCACACTCATGTCCCGGTAACTCTTTGGCGTCCCGCAACAAATGGCGGAATCACGGAGTTCAACTTCGAGATGGTTATCGCCCTTGCGGAAGCCACCAAGAGCCTGGTCAATGTGGGCAGTGTCGGGCAGCCGCGCGACGAAGACCCTAGAGCGGCCTATGCCCTATTTGATTCAAGACAGAAAACAGTCGAACTGAGGCGTGTTCAGTACGACATCGACCTTGAGGCCGCCATGTTTCGAGATGCCGGCCTTCCTGAAGTATTGGCTGAGCGACTCTACCTGGGAGTCTAAATCCCAGCCTACAAGTACCGCCTCAACACGAGTTCACCTTCGGACCCCACCGGAATTCCTCACGCGCCGGCCTCCTGAACACGAATGTCGCGGGCTTAAGCGGACGCGCCAAACAGGTGGAACTTTGGTGGCCTGCGGCGACTACTTTTCCAGCAGGTAGGCAAGCTCAGGGGGCAATTTCTCGACTCCCCCTTCTCCCAGGTCATGCTGAAAGAGCAAGGCAATGTCATTCAAGGGCAGCACATCCCCTCGAAAAACGAAGTGCTTCTCTTCGGGGTGCGAGCCAACAGTTAGCAAAAGGTCGATGATCGATGCTGCGTTGCACTTTTGGCCGGCCAGTTCCAACTCCACCGGCGTTCCGTATCGATTGACGATACCGACTATGAGTGCTGCCGGCCTCGCATGCAGAATCAAACTGTCTTGAAGATCAACTTCCAGCTGCTTTGCGTTCGTGTAGGAAGCGAGCAATTCCTCGGCAACAACGCGGCCACCCGTAAGGCACTTCACGCTCCAGAACAGAAGATCATTCAAGATCACGTCTTGGACTCCTGAAGGAGAGACCAAGGACGCAATTTCTTTCTTGGCCTGCTCGCTACGAATGTCACTTTCGTGCCGCTCATAGAAATGAGTCAGGTATGTGACCGCCTCAAAGAGGTGCAGGGAAATTGTGATGAAGCCGCGGATCCGACTAAGCTTGCCGTCCCTTGCCTCGAGAACGGTATTGCGAATATATGTGTCGTACGTGGACTGAAGGTTGTGAACCGTGGCCTCATACACCCGAGCTTTTTCCTCTGTGCAGACACGCGCAAGAAATTGTCGGCGTTCGCCTTCGGACTCAATTTTGTGCAAGCCGACATTGCCCAGCATGTCGCAGGCCAAGAGATACTTGGAGATCACCTCTGCGATCTTTTGCTCCTCTTCTTTCAGGTCCTCGACGCCGACATTTCGAGGGAGCTGCTGGCGAACGGAGACGGGGAGAAAGCTCTGCTCAGGGAATTCCTGGGGCGTGATCTCCAGGCCCAGTCGGGACGCTTCACTTTTTGTCGCCTTCAACAGGGCAACTATGGAGGCTCGTACAAAATCTCGCACTCGCTCCAGCGAGTTCAAGAATTCGGGCTCATCACTGGGGAAGTCCTGGTCAACCCCGTAGGAAGACAGCCTTCCAATCAGATGCGAAAGGCTGTAACCAGCCTGGGCGAAGCCCCGAAGTGACGCCACCATCTCCGTAAAGAAAGTGTATTCGCGGTTGTAGCGCGCCCCATAGTCATCGAGGAACGACTCGAGAGCGTTTGCCTCGTTGATTAGCTGAAAGTAGTGGCGGGGATTCCAGGCCTTGGATTTGCGAGCCTCCAGGCTGTTGTTAAGACAGAAAAAAACCTCTGAGTGCGTTTGCAGAAGACCAGCAAAGGCCACTTCCTGGATGTCCTGCTCGAGGGGAGTTTCTTTCATTCTTTAGGGTTTCGTTCGCATTACCCCAATGCTGTGGAGCACCCTAACAGTCTTCGCAGGTTTTGAGAACCCGAGGGTGCAATTCAACAACCTTCTCGCCGCCCCTGTGCAACCAGGCCAGAAGGCCCCATTTGAATCGCATTTAGGCACCAATTGCATCGCTTCTTCTAGCTTGCGAACACAACTCGGCTGCCCATGGCCACAAATTCAAAGCTTGAAGCACTGGCCCAGCTCGCTTTGGAACAGCATCACTTGCAGCCAATTGAAGCACCCGGCAAGGACACACCCAAAGCCTCTCAGCAATCCCATCCAGAGCAAACGCGCCGTTGCGCCGCGCAGAAACAATTTCGCAGTCCCATTGGGACCCAACGAGCAAGCATCCGATTGTCCCACAAAAAAGTCGCGCAACCACAAGCCTGCAATCAACTTGCAGGCCGCTCCGCACTTCCTGCAAGTCCCTGAAATTGACTCGAGCCCGCGATTCCCACCGATACGCTTCGCGGCCATTCAAATCGACATTGCCCTCATTGGGTGCTTCCTTTGGTCCGCTCAGTCATCGCCCGAGCCGGCCGATGCGCAAGCAAACACGCTCGTAGCAAACGCTGGGAGCAACCCAGCTCAAACGGGCACCGCCTTTGCCGAGACAAGCAACAGCCGGAACGAACCGCCAATTGGAGGCGCCGAGGCCACCCCGCCGCTGTATTCAAGACTCGAATAGAGAGTCCTGAGCAAGGACTCGCAGCGCACCTAAAGAACTGTCCGACCAGCTTCCGATCCAAGGCGCTGATCAACTGCCGCCAAGGATCCTCCAAGTGGGAGGATGCTCTACGAATCACTCCCCACGCCGCCCTCCCTACGGGCAGGAGCCCCGCCATTTCATCCGAGCGCTGCCTGGAGACATATCTCCACGAAATCAACGAAGACGCGCTTCTGACGCCGGAACAAGAACGTTCCCTGGCGCGGAAAATCCAATCGGGCGACTTAACCGCGCGGGAGCACATGATCCGCGCGAACCTGCGGCTAGTGGTTTCCATAGCCAAGCTCTATTCCGATCGCGGGCTGGCCCTTCAGGACCTCATTGCCGAGGGCAACATCGGCTTGATGAAAGCCACGGAAAAGTTCGATCCGGAGGCGGGCTGCCGCTTTTCCACATACGGAACGTGGTGGATCAAGCAAGCCATCCGCAGAGCTCTCTCCAACACGGTGAAGTCCGTTCGAGTTCCGGGCTACATGACCGAGCTGGTTTCGAAATGGCGAACAGTCAGCAAGGAATTGACCTTCCGCCTTGGCCGAACGCCAACCGTGGAAGAAGTCATCCACGAGATTGGCATTCCCGAGGAAACCTGGCCCCTTCTCAAGCAAACGATCATGACCTCGGGATTGGCGCCCCAGGTCTCACTGGACGTGCTCACGGCCCACCAGGACTCGGTCGAGGACGAGCGCAGCTTGCTGCCTGACGAACAGATCTTGAATGAAGATCTATTGGATAAGATGGGCGCTCTTTTGGACCTTCTCGAAGATCGAGAGGCGACCATTCTTCGCCTGCGCTATGGATTGGGGCAGGGTCACCCCGAGCCGATGACGCTCAAAGAGATCGGAAAGATCGTTGGCCTCACCCGAGAACGCGTGCGTCAAATTGAACGCGCCACCTTGCGCAAGCTCTTCCAAATCATGGGCGGAGACTAAGCCCTCTGCTACGAGGATTCGGCTGTGAGCGGCTCGACTCGGGCCCCGGCGGGCACTCCGCTGTATGTGCACCTGCCTTTTTGCGTGGTCAAGTGCAGCTATTGCGACTTTTACTCGGTCCAAGCTGAAGGGCAAGATTTGGACGGCTTCCTGGAACTGTTGATCCGGGAAGCCGAGGCACGAGCGCCGAAGGAACCCAAGACTGTTTTCTTTGGCGGCGGAACTCCCTCGCTGTTGAGTTCTCAACAATTGCAAGGCCTGCTGGATGCACTCGATTCGATCACGGGCTTTCGATCATCTGCGATTGAAGCAACTGCCGAGTGCAACCCCGAAAGTCTCGATACCGAAAAGGCCCGGACTCTTCGCGCTGCGGGATTGAATCGCCTCTCGATCGGCTTTCAAAGCTTGCGCCCCGAGACACTGGAACTCTTCGGTAGGGTTCATTCCGCCGAACAATCATTCTCCGCCTTCAAGGCCGCGAGAAATGCCGGTTTTGAGAATCTAAGCGTAGACATGATCTTCGCTGCGCCCGGCGAGAGTGCTGAACAGTGGGAATTGGATTTGCGCAAAATCCTGGCCCTCGAGCCCAATCATTTCAGCGCGTACAACCTGACCTTTGAAGAATCCACACCGCTTCAACGCTGGCTCGAAAAGGGCCAAGTTCAGCAGGCATCCGAAGATTGTGAGTTGGAGCACTTCTGGATAACTCGCAAAGTCGCTTCTGAATTGGGTTATCAACCCTATGAAATAAGCAACTTTTCAAGGCCCGATCGCCAATGTATCCACAATCAAAACTACTGGCGCAACGGGCCGTACGTCGGCATCGGTCCATCGGCCGCCAGCAAAGTTGGCCAGCGTCGTTTCGGAAATGCCCGCTCACTTACCGCCTGGGGCAATCAAGTGCGCAAGGATCCAACTTGTCCACACGAATGGGAAGAGCAGCTGAAGCCTGCCGCCCGGCTGGGAGAGACATGGTGGTTGGGCCTAAGAACTTCTGAGGGCGTCGATCCCACACGTGCACAACGCACCGCGGACTGGAGCGGAGAGCTTGATTTCTGTGTGGAAGAGGCGAAATTGCTGCTAGCTCAAGGACTCGTCGAAAGGTGTGGACAATCCTGGATCCTGTCCGAACGTGGAATCCCCCTGGCAGACATGGTCGCGGCGAAATTTCTCCGACCCGACACCGAGAGCGACTTCCGAAATCTCACCCGCCTTGAGTTTTCCACAACGAGCGCAGAACCCGACGCACCGGGCTTTCACGCCAAATACACCGCCATGCATTTCGCCGACCGCCTGGATCGTGCGCTTGAGACTGTTTCCGCACCCTGCGTTTTAGGCCTCGATCCGCACATCGACCTGTTGCCCGAGGAGTTTTCCGTCGCCCGCAACGACGCCGCACCCCGTGCCGAGCGAGCCGAGGCCCTGGGCGCCTTCTGCTGCCAACTCTTGGAACTTTGCAGCGATCGTGTGGCCATAGTGAAGCCACAATCAGCCTTCTTCGAGATCTTCGGCGCCGATGGGGCCGTCGCCTGGGAAAAAGTCTTGTTGGCCGCTCACGAAGCTGGCCTGCTTGTCATTGGTGACGTGAAACGCAATGACATCGCGAGCAGCGCTGCCGCCTATGCTGAAGCGCACCTTTACGGAGGTCCGGGTCGCGACCCCAGTGCGATTTGTGACGCTATGACCGTGAATCCCTACTTGGGAAGCGACTCCGTCGAACCTTTCCTTGAGGCCTGTGGAAAAGACCGTGGAATCTTTGTCCTCGTTCGAACTTCAAACCCCGGAAGCGCTGAGTTTCAATTGCACGGCACCCCCCCACTCTGGCAAGTCATCGCCAAGCGGGTTGCCCAATGGGGCGAAGCTTCACTCGGCCAGTGCGGGCTCGCTTCAGTCGGCGCGGTCGTTGGCGCCACCCACAGCGAAGAATTGGCGCAAATTCGCAAATCCATGCCGAATACGGTCTTCTTGTTGCCCGGCTATGGAGCCCAAGGTGCCGGAGCCGCAGACCTTGCCGGCGCTTTCCGAGAGGACGGCCGTGGAGCCTTGGTGTCGGCATCTCGCAGCGTGGCTTTTGCCTACCGCAAGGATTCGGGCAAGCATTGGAAGGACGCCGCATCAAGCGCGCTCGACGCCATGATCACCGATTTGCAAAGCCTGCGGCCCCATTGATCTCCCTTGGCTGGACTTACCATAGAGCACCTGGCGGCGAACATCCTCGGCATCGACGCCCTGGACCGCGCAACCCTGACCACATCAGGTTCTGCACCCAAGGGCCTAGCCGGGCACCTCACTCCAAGAAGGCTGGAAGACTTTCCAAGCCCAAGTGATCAGCTCGATCCCGAAGAGCGCAAGTCCCTAGCAATCAACCTGGAAAATGGGTTGGCCCCCTTCGAGCCCCACGTTGCCGTGCTCGACTCCGTGCGCAAATTGGCGCTGCGCGAAAGCTCGATCGTAATCACAACGCATCGTCCCGAACTGCTTGGAGGGACGCTTGAGGTCTGCTGGAAAGCGCTGCACAGCATCCGTCTGGCCAAGGAGCTGGAAGCGCGCTGGAAGAAGCCAGTCATCCCTGTTTTCTGGATCGACTCCTTCGATGGAGACCTCGCTTCAGCCAACCGCTTTTACCTGCTCAACTCCCATCGCGACCCGCGGCGCGTTGGATTGGCCGGAATGCCGCCCGGTCCCCACGCTGCTTCAAGACTCAAGCTAATTGGGGACAAACAGCGGATAAGTGCTGTGGAAGGGGTTCTTCGACAACAACTTTCCAAAGCCCCGGCACTTGAAGCGGCACTGCAAAGTTGCATGCCGCGGGAAGGCCAGTCCTTCTCACAAGCGTTTGCGCGCACTCTGTTGACGGAATGGGGAAAGCAAGGATTGGTTGTCGTCGACCCCGAATGGTTGTTGCCTGATCTCAACCATCTGCTGTCGCAAGCCATTTTGAGTGACCCCCTTCCGGCTCTCAGGCGTGGCGCGGAGCAAATGACAGCTGCCGGCTACGACCCCACTGTGGATTTGGACAAGGAAGCGATTTGCTTTCGGATGCTGGGTTCGCGTATGCATCCATTGCGAGAGGGGGGCGAAGGCTTTCGCTACGACAACGAACCTGGTTCGCGCACGAAGTCGGAGCTGGCGGCGGAAATCGTTCAATCACCATCGGATTGGTCGCCATCGAGCGTCATTCTTCCCGCACTCCAGGAGGGTCTACTGCCGCTTGCCGCGCGAATTGGAAACTGGCAAGAAGGGGCTCGCTCCGCTCTTCTCTCAAACTTGCGCACTTCGCTCGGCTTAGCTCCGTGCCCCTTTGTGCCGCGGGTGTCGGGCACCCTCATCGACCCAGAATGCTTGGCTTCCATAGCCCGAGAAGGCGGTGGCTTGAAAGCGGCGTTCGAGCTGGATTCGTCCACAAAACCACCTCGCAAGGAGTCCAAGCAAAATCAAGCAGCCGTGCATCAAAGCGACTTGGCCAAGCAAATGCGTTTGGCTGTGGGCAACTGCTCGAGAGAGCTCAACGCCCTGCGCACCGAAATCGCCGAGTTCGATCGAGGTCTGGCCATGCAACTCAAACGGACGGCATCCAAGATTCGCTCGGAGGTGGCACACTTCGCAACGCGCCTGGAGCGCGCCCAGGCCAACCACAGCGGAAAGCGCCAGCGACATCACCGAGTACTTTCCAACAACTTGCGACCGCTCGGATCCTCCCAAGAGAGCGTCTTGGCTTGGATGCCCTATTGCGCTCAATTCGGTAGCGCATGGCTGGACCAGTTGATGCGGGACTTGGACCCGATACCCACCGAGCACCTCGGCCTAATCCTGAGTCCACAGGATCCCTAATTACGTTCCAAGCTCCGTCCTGACGACACTCAACGTCACCCAAGTAGCATTTGGACGATCCTGAGCGGGGCCTTGAACCGCCCCGCCGGTCCAAGCCCCGGGGGCAGCGCTTGTTGGGCTTCAAAGTCCGCAGCTTGCGACAGTCCAGGTCCTGGGATGACCACCCGTCAAACTCTCCATCGATGGGTACTCAGCGCCATCGGCAATCGAACGAAGCGGCCGATGGGCGTAGAATCCCACCCCCAATAAAATGCGCAGAATCGCAATCGTCAATCAAAAGGGTGGTGTTGGAAAAACCACGACTACCGTCAACCTCGGTGCCGCGCTGGCAATGCAAGGTCACCGCGTCGTCGTCGTGGATCTCGACCCCCAAGCCAACGCAAGCTTGCATCTTGGGGTGTCGGCCGCCAGCGAAGACCCTTCCACGTATCAGGTCCTATTGAGCGAACTCGGCTTTGGGGAAGCAATCTGCGAGACCAAAACGCCCGGACTGTACGTTGTGCCGAGCAACATCGACTTGTCGGGTGCAGAGCTCGAACTGGCCAATGCCCTAGGACGGGAAACCCTCCTGAGGGATGCACTTGAAGAGTGGGAAGAAGCGAATCCCGACCCCGCTGACTATGTTCTGCTGGATTGCCCCCCCAGCCTGGGCCTGCTTTCCATCAATGGGTTGGCCGCGGCACACGAGGTCTTCATCGCCTTGCAAACCCAGTACTTCGCATTGCAGGGCATGGGCAAGCTGGTGGAAGTCGTGGCATTGCTAAAACGCCGCATCAACCCCGAGTTGCTCGTTAGCGGCATCGTTCCCTGCCTTTACGACAGTCGGCTGCGCCTGGCTCGCGAAGTCCTAGCTGAAATTCGAAAGTACTTTCCCGGTCAAGTTTTCAGCAGCAGCATCGCCACAAACGTCAAATTGGCCGAGGCCCCCAGCTACGGGCAGACGATTTTCGAGTACGCACCCGACTCAGCCGGAGCCAGGGATTACATGCGCCTTGCGGTGGAGGTCATGGAGCAGTTGGAGCTCGCAAAGCAGGCGAAAGCGGAAACTCGGGCCGACTCCGTCTTCGGCAACGGCAGCGGATCCATCGTCGCCGCTCACCAATCCAGCTTGAGCGCCGAACAGGAATTTGAGGACGAGGCAACACTGCCGGTGGCCGCCCCGCAGGAGTCGGAGGAACAGGAATCGGCGCACTCGGAAGCAACGGTCAACAATCAAAATGTTGACCAAGATTTCGATGAGGATCCGAGCGATGACCATTGGGCGGCCCAACCCATGGATGATTTTCCTCCGCCCAGGGATTTGATGATTCCCTATCGATCCACGGCGGCCGCTCAAAACGTGCCGATCATTCGCGCTGAGGAGCTCCCGGAACCTGCGCCGGAAGCCTTCGGCATGACCGACAAGGCCGCGGAAAACGCGTCCAAGTTCCACGAGGAATAATTCGGTCGCCAACGCCTGGGTCCGAAAGCGCCATGGCACCGCAGGCCGCGTCGACGGAAGCAAGCAGGGCACTCACTCCGTGAAGCGGATTTACCTCGATCACAACGCTACGACCCCCATGCGCCCCGAAGTGCTGGGTCTATGGCGTGAGCTCGCTGAATCGGACTTGGGGAACCCCTCAAGCCTGCATCAATCGGGACGGCGAGCGAGGCACCGAATAGATGAGGCCCGCGAGCGCGTAGCCGGAGCTCTTGGCGTTGATGAAGACTGTGTGGTTTTTACATCCGGGGGCACCGAATCGAACAATCTCGCTCTACTAGGTGCCTTCCAAGGGCACAGGGCGGGCTCGGCCTTGGTCACGACCACCGTTGAGCACTCGTCGGTGCAAAACACGGCCACTGCACTGGAGCAAAGTGGAGTCTACGTAACGCAAGTCACAGTCGATGCAGCGGGGCGCCTGGACCTGGAGCAATTGACGGGAGCCCTGGGGACACCCAATCTGAAGTTGGTGTCCATTCAGGCGGCCAACAACGAGATCGGAGTCATACATCCCATCGGCATCGCTCGGGACTTGCTCGCGAACTTGCGGCCGGAGGAGCGACCCCTACTACATACAGATGCTGTACAGGCCCTAGGTCGCATGGAGTTTTCGCTGCATGACTGGGGAGTCGACCTGGCAAGCTTTTCTGTTCACAAAGTAGGTGGCCCCGTGGGCACCGGAGTGCTCATTCAGCGCAATTCAAAAAAACTCCCTCCCCTTTTTCACGGTGGCGGGCAGGAGTTCGGCCTACGCCCCGGAACAGAAAGCACAGCCGCAATTTCCGCTGCCGCATTGGCCGTCGAATTGGCAGTGCGCGAGCGCGAACAATACGCCGCACATACGCGCAAGCTCAGTCAGGAGCTTTGGTTGCAACTGGAGCAAGAACTGCCCGGGATTCAGTTGATCGGTCCCAGCATCAGCGACGGGGACCGCTTGCCGAACACCTTGAATGTGATCATCCCCGGCAGCGACGGGAAGGTGCTTGTGACGGCCTTAGATCTTTGCGGTCTCGAAGTAAGTGCTGGCTCTGCCTGCGCTAGCGGAGCGTTAGAGCCTTCGCATGTTTTGTTGGCCATGGGCTTGGACGAAGACAAGGCGCGCGCGGGCCTGCGCATCTCGTTGGGTAGAAGCACAACTGCTGAAGATTGCAAGCACGCAGTTGAAATCTTGGTGAGAAATGCCGAGCAGTTTCGCGCCACATGATTCGGGGCTTCCCGCGATGTGGACAGCGAAAAAAAGAATAGCGTCGACTCGTTGACGCCCGGCCTCTCGCTGCATGTAATCCGCAACGGGCTTCGGCGAGATGTGCACAGTCGCAACTCAACGAGCCCACGCGATAGCAGCCACACACCAAGGACAACCCGCAAGACAAGCCGATCCAATCACTTCATTTGCCAACGCTGACCAAGTCAGGCCCATTTTCCTCGCACGGCAAAGCGCCGGTGTCGAAACCCGGGCCGCTGCAGACCAAGGCAATCGGAGAGACCAACCGGCATGCGCAGTTTGTAACCGTGTTTGGCAGCCAAGCGACAAACAACAAGGAGGGGGCGCTCGCAGCCGCGCTCAAGGCGCGAACTCTTTCTCTTTTCCGTGCATCGATTGCTGAATCGGAGCCCTGCGACAGCTCGGCTTCACACACCCACGAACGTAGGAAGAAATGGGGAGCACCGACTCCCGCGCGGTCAGCCGAAAATTTATTGGGACATCTGAGCTGGGAAACAGAACTGCGAAACTGAACCGGGAAACCGGACTGGGAGCAACCATGGGCAAGAGAACGCATTTAGAAACCACGACCCGGCGCTTCGGCGGAGGCCGAATGCGCGCTGTGGGGGTGCTTGAAAACCATGCACACGCAGCTCACGCACAAATTTGCCGGGGTCATGCACCCTTTGGCAACTCCACTGGTGCTGTCGGAGTGATTTCCAATTGCATTGCCGTTGGTCCCCGCGCGATTCCAAACCAAAGCCCCAACCAAGGCGGATTCGCCGTTGGGACGTCAACCGAGTTCACCTCATATGGCGATCATTCGGACAATTCGCATTTTTTGAATTGATCTGAAACAAGCCTGTCATGAATGACGCGTCCGTGCATTCGAGTCCGGTGCACGATTTTGACTTCATTTGCTGACGAGCCCCCCCCCCCGCATCCATCGCCCCCAACAATCCGGTCTGACACCCGGATCTCCAGAGTGTCGGTCGCTTTGCTTTCTCGCCGGGTATTCCACCCTCGGCTTCCCAAGGACGTCCACGCTGGACTCTCACCGCAACACCGTTCCCTCAATTCCTTCTCCAGCCGCCGTTAGTTCCGCATGCATTCAAACCGTCCAGAATGAGCCAGCAAGTTTTGAGTTGGCAAAAATTTATCGCTCATTCCGCAACTCAATTCCAAGTTTCAAGTCCTTGAGCTGATCACCCAAAGCGAACACACCTCACCCGATCCCGGCCAATCCGCATTCGCCAAGTCATCTTTGCCGGGGACCCCTCCAACTAGTTTTTCGCAAACCTCAACCTTCAGCACTTCCAACGTCGTGCAACTAGTCCGCATTTTCACTGGGGTGCGCATTCACCCCACTCACCAAGAGCCTGGCATGGGCAGCCCCAAGCGACCGGCACCCAAAGCTCGAGCTTGATCGTCAAACAGTGATCGTCAAATCGCGCTGCTGAACCGAAAACCGCCAACTCAAAAGCAGCCCTTCTTTTCCCAAGCGACTCTTTCGAAGCCCACTCCACCCGTCAACCAACCCTGAGAGCGCACGCCAGCAAGGCATCACGTTCGAAATCAACAATCCGCCTATCTCAGGGCAACGCTTCAATCAACCAAGTTCCAAACCGCCGAATGCAGCCATCAGCGTCCGATTCCCCGAATCCTATCGATCCGATTTTTTCAGCGGATCCCAGGAACCGTCAGCATTTGCCGGCTGGAGAGAACGCAACTCAGGGTGAAGAGTCTGACCAGGGCGGTCCGGTCGCCATTCCCCTGGCTTCGACAACGCCGCCCGCATCGACAACGCAGCCTTCAACGACAACGCAGCTGCACCCCACGGGAGTACCCCAATCGAGTCCCCATGATGAACTCGCACAGGCTCAAAGCCCTGCTCAAGTGTTCGCTCACAACCTGCGCGAAGGAGCCCAAGCAGGCCTGACCGCTGAATCAATCGGCGTCCATGAACACGGGCGCGAAGGCAATCCCCAAGCGTTCGCCCAAGCAACGAATTCGGGCAGCGGTCTTCCTTCCATCAAGAGTCAACCCCATGTGGGGAACGCGCCTATCTCTGAGCAGCAGCAACTACCCAACGCAGCACAGGCAAACCTTCCCAAGATTGATTCGTCACACACGGCCTCGTTCGGCCAACTTCCGCCCCGGCCCCTTGGTAATGCCGGTTCGGTTGGTGAGCCGGCTGTAGTGCCCTCGCGCCCGATTTCCAACGGCCCGCCCACCGCTGATTACATCCCGCATCCGGTTGCCCCCGCTACCCGTACTCCATCGCCGATTAGTGAGTTGTCGGCACCGGCCGGGAGCCCGATAGAAGCACAACAAATGCCC
>JAJDES010000239.1 GCA_029259675.1 Planctomycetota bacterium | reverse complement strand
ACCAATCCGTGTCCGTCACCGGGGGCCCAGCTCAACCGCTCTTCGTAGGTGGGAATCAACTTGCGGTGAACGGATCCAATGGCACCTTTTGGGTTGATGTAAACGCTCGAGCAATACAGGCTCAATCCGCGTTGCGGCGGTTGTTCGATGATGCCCAAGGAGATTGCAATCTTGCACTCAAGAGCTGTGCGGCAAAGGGCGTCCAGGTGACCCGCTTCGATTTGAACGGCTTGGTCGGTATAGAGCGCGTGCAGTTCTTTCTGGTCGTCAGAGTCAAATTGCGCTCCGCCTGTTCTCCCGAGCCAGACGGGATAGCCCGGCACAAGTGCTTCCCCGAAGGCGACGAGCGAAGCACCGCTATTGGCGGCTTGGCGAGTCCATTGTTCCACCTTGGCCAGACTTGCGTCTCGATTGAATAGTACGGGAGCAATTTGCGCAATGGCTACGCGCATGGGCGTTTTGGATGTCATGGGGTGGTAGCGCGTGACGGCTGCAGTGCTTGAAGGGGAGAGCGCCAATTTTCCGGCACCCTGTGAAACGCTCGTGGCCTAAGTCTTGGGTATCGAAGTCTTTCTCTTCGGACGAGCCGGGTAAAGGAAGTGTTTGCTGGAGGGCCTGCGGGGCCCGGTTTCCACCATCTCAAGTAGCGCTTGTTCAAAGCTTCCACACGAGCTGTGCGCGCTGTTGTAGCATCTCATTAGGGCCAGTCATTTTCATGGAAAGGGAAGCACGTGAAGTTCAGTTCCGTTCTCGCCTGCGTGAAGCGTTTTGCCTTCGTCTCGATCGGTTTGCTGGCAATCGCCGCACCCGCTCCGGCTAGATCGCTTGGGGCCAGGCCGCTTGGAGACTGCCCGGCGGTTTCCGCGGGCACGTGGAAACCATCGATTGACTTTCCCGCTGATGATTTTCGTGCGGAAACAGCGGGCGGTGGATCCATCGGCTTTGTCAAATTTGTGATTCAAGTTTGTGAACCGAGTACCGTTTACTACTTTGACAATGCGCTTTATCCCTTTCACTACGACTTTGTGTCTGAGGAACTCGACCCCTACTTGGGGATTGGGTTGTCTGAATTTGAAGCGAAGTCGCTATTCAACGACGGGCGCGAATTGCTCTTGGGTGCGGTGGTTCTGCCCCCGTTGAGCGGCTTCCCCCCAACTTCGGAGTTTGCTGAGTACGGGATTCAATTGGTTGGGAATGACGCCTTGGATCCGGCCGCCGCTGTCCTTGCCTTGCAGTCGGTTGCAAACTCGATTGCCGCAGGGCCCGGAGTTCAGTCCTTTTACTTCCCTACGTTTGAGCAAAGCGAAAGTGCCCAAGGCAATGCCGAGCTATTTTCTGCCAATAGCTTTCCGCTAAGTTCAACGGCTCGCTGGTCAACGGCAAACACTTGCTACTCCAAGGGCTGGGCCTTGGGGCGCTTGAAGTTCGTGACCGCGAGCGCCATCGAAGATGCCTTTGAGATGGGCGAATTGCGCCCCGAAGACATCCTCCTGACCGACGGCATTCCTGCGGAGATTCCTTCGGTTGCGGGGGTCTTGACCTTGGCGCCCGCCACGCCCAATTCCCATGTGGCTATTCTCGCCAACACATTCCAAATTCCGTTTGCGTACCTGGGCCTCGCCGCAGATGCGGAGCGCGCCCAGGAGCTGGTCGGTCGCCGGATCGTACTGCGTTGCCAAGGTTCCAATTTGTTCAGCGCAATCGACGAGCTGCGCATGATTGACGTCGAGAATGTGCCCGATGCTTTGGTTCAACAGATTTTGCAACTCAAGCAACCCAATCCATTGGATATCCAGCCGACGCAGAATCTAGGCGCTTTCTCTTTGGATGTGGATGCCTTGACGCCGCTTGACATCGCCACTGCCGGAGGCAAAGCCGCCAACTTCGGTTTCCTGCGGCGCGCGATTCCCGCCGATTCACCGCGTGCATTGGCGCTTTCCTTTGATCTATGGGAAGAATACCTGGACCAACCCATGGGCTCCGGGTTGAGTCTTCGGGAAAGCATTGCCGATTTGTTGAGTGGGGAAATCTATCCCCCGGTGGACACAGCGGACCTATTCGATCGATTGAAGATCATTCGCGATTGGATCGAAGATGATGCGACGTTCACGGCTTCGCAGCAGGCGAGCGTGGCGGCCATCTTGCAGGATCCGGCCTTTGGATTTGATCCCAACGCCAAGTTGCGCTTTCGCAGCTCGACCAATGTCGAGGATGCGGCTCAATTCACGGGTGCCGGCCTGTACGAATCAAAAAGCGGCTGCCTCTTGGATGACTTGGACGGCGACCTTGTGGGGCCGAGTATTTGCGAACTAGAAGAGCCCGACGAGAAAGGCGTGTTCCGCGCGATTCGAAAGGTTTACGCGAGCTTTTACAACGACAATGCCTACCTGGAGCGCTTGCGGCACAACGTGGACGAGGATCAGGTCGGTATGGCCGTATTGGTCCATCACAATTTCCCCGATGCTTTGGAGGCGGCCAACGGTGTTGCAACCGTAAAAGTTGCTCCTTTTACTTCGACCGAGCTGCGCTTGGTCACTCAACTGGGCGCTGTTTCGGTGACCAATCCCGAGGGCTCCGCTCTGCCTGAAGTGGTTGAGATTAACTATTTTGCACCGTCTGTTCCGTTTCCCGTTTTGAAGGAGCCCTCCAGCCTCGTGCAGCTTGGCGACGAAGTCATGGAGTTTCCAGCCGACTACATTGAGTTGGCTCAATTGCTACTGACGGTGTCGGATCAATACGCTCTGGAAACCGGCAAGAGCGACTACATACTCGACTTCGAGTACAAGCTGATGGTTCCCGGCGGTGCCGTCAAACCCGCAGGTGGGTTGGTTGTGAAGCAAGTGCGCGAAATTCCACAGCCCAATACTGCGCCGAGCATCACGCCATTCATGGTTGATGAACCGACAGATTATGTCGTGCTTCAGGGGCGCAGTGGAGGCAGCATTTTCGCCAATCACAGACTTAAGTCGGAGTGGACGCTGCGCTCGCGCAACATGCTGTTGAGCGAATCCAACTTGCAAGCGCGAGGCATCGTGAGACGCTTGCGAACGGAGTTTAATGACGGCTGCTTGCCGGCTTTGATTACCGGCAAAGTGGAGCAATTGCCCGCTTACATGCATGCCTGGGACGGTTTCACCAGCAGCGAAGCATGGCAGCTGAATCGACTCAACAATCCCCGCAGCTACAGCTTGGAGGCCTCGGGATTCAGTGCTTTGGTTTCAGAAGCCCAGTCGCCCGTTTTGACGTTGCGCGACCTGCAGGAATTCGGACTCGCTGGCAGTTTGAAATTGCGAGTTGAGCACACAGACCCGGTTCCCTACGCCGATTTCCTCGGAGGTCTTGGGCAAACCACAACCGATGAAGTCAACTTGACAACACCCTTCGGTGGGCCCGGCGATGAGTTTCGAAGCCAGCAATTCAGTAGTCCGGGAGGCGTAACGATCACGATCCACTACCGCCTGTCGCCGCCTGATTTCGGATTTTGCGCCGGCTGCATTTTTCCGCTTTCGAAGTGGGAGGGGACGACTATTGAGGGATTGACGACCGAACTCATTGTTTTGCAATCCAATCTCTCGCAGAGCTACGAGGCCGGACAGCACAATTTTACGGAGCAATTTTTGCTCGAACCAAGGCTTGAGCCCGGAGTCTCCGCACTTGCGCTCTCGCAACTTAAGGATCGCAATATTGGCTCCATTTATATCTCGACCGGCTTCTCTGGGTTCGACGTCGAGTTCTTGGACTTTAGCGGATGCCCGACTCCCCAAAGCCCACCGTGGAGCAAAGTTCCGGTGAACGTGTTGAGCGGGGCGCTGAGTTCGGAATACTAATGGGGTGTCTATACCGGCCTTCCATTCCAATCCGGTTGCGACCGCAACCAAGCGAGCCATGCCCTACATCAATATTCAAATCACTACGGGCGCCACGCGTGATCAAAAATCGCGCTTGGTGCGCGATGTCACCGGGTCTTTGGTTGAAGTGCTCGGCAAGCGGCCGGAGCATATTCACATCGTGATCCAGGAGATAGAAGAAGAGAACTGGGGCTTCGAAGGCATGCTCACTGATGATTGGAAAAAGTCCGCCGGCAAGTAGTGTGAACTGACTAGCTTCCGTGGGTTTTTCGAAGCCGATTAGGCCGCGCAGGCCCCCGCCTTCCAACCTGGCTTAGATGCGTCTCGACCAGTCAATGAAAGCGGGTGAATACTCCGATTGCCGAGCTCTTGCCTCCAGCCCAATGCTTCGCCAAAGCTCAATCTTCTCGGCATCAGTCCGAGTAATTGTGCTGAAGATCTCACATCCGTGTTGAACCTCGAGCGGATCAAATTGCGGTAAGCAATATGGACGTGCAGGGCGATGTCGAGGAAGCGACGCTTCTTGCTCGCGAGCCACGATCGGCGCCTTAGCCGGCCCATCAAATCCCGCATGACCGCCTCCTCGTGATTAATGGGAAACAGCGGATTCCATAGGGTCCGAGCTACCTGACTGTTCGTGCGAATGTGGGTGGAGCCAGACCCAAAAATCCGCTTAACCAGTCCGGGATAGCTCAGTTTCTCATCGGAGTGAAAGACGATTTCACAAGCCTGCCTTGCCATGCGAGCCCCTCTTTGAAGGGTTCTCCTAATGACTTGCTTGGACTGATCACTTCGTTTCCCATAGCGCTTATTCGAGGATTCGATCAAGAGTCTGCGCTTTGCGGGCATGCTCCCGCTGGGGCGAATGGTTCCAGATTCAGACCATATGATAAAGCGCGATTCGCTCTCAATTAGGACGGGTACGGTCAATGGACGCGTGTTGCGCTGGCCTTCAAAGGTTTCGATCTCATCGAAGTGAAATGCCGAAGCATCACTTAGATGACTGTTGACGCGCGAATTCAATCGGCGCAAGTGACGCCCGATTTTGCGCGCCTTTAGCTCTGTAGAACGCACAGACAAATTCATTGTCCGCGCGCTTTGCCGCAGGCCGACACCAGAAGCCAACAGCTTGAATAGCCAAGTGTTGAGATGGGGCTTGTGGTCCCGATAGTCGGCTCGAAAAGTTTGGCGCGAGAAACCCCGGTTGCAGGACCTGCACCGGAAGCGTGGGACGGAATGTGCCCTGCAGATTGGCTTATAAAAGCCGCAACGAATGTAGAAGTTTGGACGGGGCTTTTGATGCTCAGAGCAACGGGGATTGGGGCAAAACGGTGGCTGAAACATGTGGCAAAACTCTCCTCTCGGGAGGCCAGTAGGGCCTCCTCGGAAAGAGGACTGCGCACAAGTTCAGTTGGTTACCGTTGTTGCGGAATTTTTTCCTCGGGGCAAACCCACCGAAGTTGGACAGTTTGCAAGTAGTGTGAACTGACTAGCGCCCAGCCAATCATGGGCGCACGAAAGCCGGGAATGGATTAGATTGCAGTGATGAAAGCCGAAGACGGGGAAGCGCTTGGGGGAGGACGCATTTTGGAAGCACCTCAGCTGGCGAGTGAGAGGTTGCAACTGGGGCCGCTGCTGGAGGCTGATGCGCGCGCGTTGTTTGCGTATCGAAGCCAGCGGCAAGTCTTTCGATTTCAGACTTGGATCCCCAAGTCGGAAGAGGATGCGTTGGCCTTCATTTTGAAGGTGCGAGCGACTCCCTTTTGTACGCCTGGCAGTTGGTTTCAACTTTCCGTGCGCGAGCCCGGTAACTTGGAACTGATCGGAGATGTGGGGCTGCACTTTCACGCGGAGGATGCGGATCAGGTTGAAATCGGATTTACCATCGCGCCTGCGCGGCAGGGGCAGGGTCTCGCAACACACGCCTTGGAGCTGGTGCTGGACTATCTGTTCGG